>NZ_JAUHJF010000021.1:0-110844 GCF_032380995.1 Bradyrhizobium sp. SZCCHNR2028
GTACGGTGGTGTGGGAGGGGTGGAGTCGCGAGACTCCCCCCTATCCCGATCAGCCTGCACCCGGCCTTCCCTGCGCCTCTCGTCATCGAGGGGCGGCACGTCAGCAAAGCTCGGACGCGATCACGCGCCGCGAGGACGAAGTCGCATGAGCCATCACCTCCACGAGCGATCACCTTCGTTGAGTTGTCCGCAGCCGTTTGGTGTACGTCGGAACGCCATTTGCGGCACGCTTTGCGTTGTCACCCTCCCCTGGAGGGGGAGGGTCGGCGCGCGTCGCGGCAGCGATGCGCGGCGGGGTGGGGTGATGCCACGCGCACCGGCGCTCGTGGAGAGATCACCCCACCCCGCCTCGCATCTCGCTTCGCTCGTTGCGAGTCGACCCTCCCCCTCCAGGGGAGGGTGGCAGCGTGCCCGATCCGAGAGCTCCGCACGGTTGTGGGCTCGCGGCCGAACTCTGAGGCGGTCCTGCGAAATTACTTGGCATCACTCCGCCCGGAACCAGCCCGCCTGTCCGCTGCCCCCCGACCAACTGCGATACCCCTCCCCCCTTTCGTGGCCCCCGCTTTGGCGCTAAATGCACTGCACACGCCGCCTTCGAGGCGGCCATTTCAGCACGCCAAGACACGCGCAACGTCGCCCTTATTCGAGAGAAACGTCTCATCATGACTCGTATCGACGCCCATGGACTGAAGATCGCCCCCGTCTTGTTCGACTTCATCGCCAAGGAGGCCACGCCGAAGACCGGGATCGATCCGGACGCATTCTGGGCCGGCCTCAGCGCGATCCTGCGCGATCTCGCCCCGAAGAACCGCGAGTTGCTCGCCCTCCGCAATGCCCTGCAGGACAAGATCGACGCTTGGCACCTCGCCAACAAGGGCAAGGCCTTCGACCTCGGCGCCTACACCGCGTTCCTGAAGGAGATCGGCTACCTGCTGCCGGAGCCCGCGACCCACAAGGTCGAGACCGCCAATGTGGACGAGGAGATCGGCAAGATCTGCGGCCCGCAGCTGGTGGTGCCGCTGACCAATGCCCGCTACGCGCTCAACGCGGCGAATGCGCGCTGGGGCTCGCTGTATGACGCGTTCTACGGCACCGACGCCATCCCGCACGATCCGAGCGAGTCCGGCAAGGGCTACAACAAGGCCCGCGGCGACAAGGTGATCGCCAAGGCCAAGGCGTTCCTCGACGCCGCCGTACCGCTCGCCACCGGCAGCCACACCGACGTGACCGCCTACAGCGTGATCGCCGGCCAGCTCTCCGCCAAGCTGAAGAGCGGCAACGCCACCGCGCTCAAGAACGCCGACCAGTTCGCCGGCTACCAGGGCTCGGCCGACGCCCCCTCCGTGGTCCTGCTCGCCAACAACGGCCTCCACGTCGAGGTCGTGATCGACCGCAGCCACATCATCGGCAAGGACGATCCGGCCGGCGTCTCCGACATGATCCTGGAGGCCGCAGTCTCGACCATCCTCGACATGGAGGACTCGGTCGCCGCCGTCGACGCCGAGGACAAGGTGCTGGTCTACCGCAACACGCTCGGCCTGATGAACGGCACGCTGTCGGCCGATTTCGAGAAGGGCGGCAAGACGCTCACCCGCGCGCTGAACAGCGACCGCAGCTACACCACGCCGTCCGGCGGGACGCTCACCTTGCACGGCCGCAGCCTGCTGCTGATCCGCAATTGCGGGCACCACATGTTCACCGACGCCGTGCTCGACGCCAAGGGTGAGGAGGTGCCGGAGGGCATTCTCGATGCCGCCGTCACCGGCCTCCTGGCGATCCACGACCTCAAGAGCAACTCCAAGGTTAAGAACAGCCGCACCGGCTCGATCTACATCGTCAAGCCCAAGATGCACGGCCCGGACGAGGTGGCGCTCACGGTCGAGCTGTTTTCGCGCGTCGAGAAGCTGCTCGGCCTGCCCGAGAACAGCATGAAGGTCGGCATCATGGACGAGGAGCGCCGCACCACGGTCAACCTCAAGGCCTGCATCCAGCAGGCATCGAAGCGCATCGTCTTCATCAACACCGGCTTCCTCGACCGCACCGGCGACGAGATCCACACCTCGATGGAAGCGGGTCCGATGATCCGCAAGAACGAGATGAAGGCACAGCCCTGGATCAAGGCCTATGAGGACTGGAACGTCGATATGGGCCTGATCGACGGCCTGCCCGGCCATGCCCAGATCGGCAAGGGGATGTGGGCGGCGCCGGACAAGATGGCCGACATGCTGGCACAGAAGATCGGCCACCCGCAGGCGGGTGCCACCACCGCCTGGGTGCCGTCGCCGACGGCGGCGACGCTGCATGCCCTGCACTATCATCAGGTCAATGTGCACGCCCGTCAGGAGGAGCTGGCGAAGGCGGGCCCGCGCGCCAAGCTCGGCGACATCCTGACCATCCCGGTGTCGCAGTCGAACTGGGCGCCCGACGACGTGCGCCAGGAGATCGACAACAACTGCCAGGGCATTCTCGGCTATGTCGTGCGCTGGATCGACCAGGGCGTCGGCTGCTCCAAGGTGCCTGATATCCACGACGTCGGCCTGATGGAGGACCGCGCCACCTTGCGGATCTCCAGCCAGCATCTCGCCAACTGGCTTCACCATGGGGTCGTCACCAAGGAGCAGGTGATGGATTCGCTGAAGCGCATGGCCGTCGTGGTCGACAAGCAGAACGCCGGCGACGCGCTGTATCAGCCGATGGCGCCGTCGTTCGACGGCGTCGCCTTCAAGGCAGCCTGCGACCTCGTGTTCGAGGGCCGCACCCAGCCGAACGGCTACACCGAGTACATCCTCACCGCGCGGCGGCGCGAGGCCAAGCAGAACGAGAAGGCTTAGGCCTGACGTCAAAAGCCCCGGCGATCCGCCGGGGTTTTTTTTGATCAGGCGAGAGGTAACATGATCCTCAGATCATATGACCGCGATGTAGCGAAGCAGCGAGATCACGCCGAGCACGATCACGACGACGCGGCAGATCTGCTTGGCGCGGCCGTCGATCGGCAACAGATTGATCAAATACAGAATGAGGATGACGACGAGGAAGGTGACGAGAGCACTGATGAGCATGGGAGTCCCCTGGGAGATGAAGAATGCGCTGGCGCTGTGGAGCTAACCCGCTCGGCGGCTTGCAGTTCCCGGGTCGGAACTTTGGCCACTCCGTTTTCTCCGTAGTTCCACGGACCTACCTTGCATTCAGTTCTTTACCGGTTTGCGGTCGAATGCCGGGAACCGGAGATCAAAATGCTGAATCGCCTGACCATTTCTTCATTGCTGAAGACGGTCATCGCCACCGCCGCCCTCGCCGTCATCGCCCTCTTCTCGCTGAACGCCTGGAATTCCTGGAGCAGGCTGCAATCTGCCCAGCGGATCGCACGCGTTGCCGAAGTCTCGGGCGTCTTGTTCAAGGCCATGAACAGCATGCGTAGCGATCGTTCGACCACGATCCGCGTGCTGAATGCCGATCAGGCCATGGATGCCGACACCGAGAAATTCCTGCGCTCCGCCCGTGGCATCTACGTCCCTGCGCTGGACCGCAGTCTCGATCTGCTGCAAGGCATCGACTTCCAACAGAACCAGAGCCTGGTTGCCGACCTCGACCGGCTCAACAAGACGCTGACCGCGGAGCACAGCGAGTTCTGGACCGAGATCGTCAAGCCGAAGGCGGCCCGCCGCGCCGGCCTGCCCAAGGAGTATGGCGAGACGTTCGACGCGCTACTGGTCCTGCTCGACAAGATTACGGTCAATATCGCCGCCAGCGTCAATCATCAGAGTGCGACCGTCGATCAGCTATTGATGATCAAGCAGATGGCCTGGCTGATGCGCAACACGGCTGGTGAAGCATCGCTCGTCGTCAGCAATGCGCTGACGGCCGGCAAGGTGTCGCCCGAAGCGGTGCTGGCCTACACCAAGCAGGTCGGCGGCGTCGATGCCGCGTGGAAGGCGGTCCAGCTCGCCACCTCCGGCATGAGCTTGCCGCCGGCGCTCTCCGCAGCGATGTCGGGCACGGAGCAGGCCTATTTCACGCCGGAGTATGCCGGCCTGCGCGAACGTCTGCTGGCAGCGGTGCAAAAGGGCGAGAAGCCCGAGCTGACGCCATATCAGTGGAGTCCGTTCTCCGTGAACAAGATGACGAGCGCGGTCGCCCTGGCCGAGGCGGCGCTCGACGCGGCCAAGGACCATTCCAGCGCGCAGCAGAGCACGGCGATGGAGTCTCTGATGCTCCAGCTGACGCTGCTGCTCCTGGCCGTCGCACTGGGCGGCGCAGCGATCGCCGCCGTGAGCGGCCGGGTGATCCGGCCGCTGCACCGGATGCGCGATGCCATGCTCGCGGTCGCGGGCGGCGATCTCGGCGTCGACACCGGCTACACCCAGCGGCAGGACGAGATCGGCGCGCTTGCCAACGCGCTCGAGACGTTCAAGCAGCAGGCCAAGGACAAGCTCGCGATCGAGGCCCAGGAGCGCGAGCGCAACGCCGCGACAGTTGCGCGCCAGCGCGCGATCGAGTCCTACGTCGCGGAGTTCGAAAGTCTGGTGCGCGGGTCGCTGGAGCAGCTCGGCCAGGCCTCCACCGACATGCAGGCCACGTCGGCCGGCCTCACCAACGTGTCGCGGCAAACCAACACCCGCGCCGAGGTCGCCGCGAGGGCTTCGAACGACGCCTCGATGAGCGTGCAGACGGTCGCCTCTGCGGCGGAGGAGCTGAATGCGTCGATCGCGGACATCTCCAAGCAGGCTTCCCATGCCGCCGGCATCGCCAGCCGCGCGGTCGAACAGGCCCGCATGACCGACGACACGGTGCAGGGGCTGGCGCAATCGGCGAACCGGATCGGCGAGGTTGTCGGGCTGATCAACAGCATCGCCTCGCAGACCAATCTGCTGGCGCTGAATGCCACCATCGAGGCGGCGCGCGCCGGCGAGGCCGGCAAGGGCTTCGCCGTCGTCGCCTCCGAGGTGAAGACGCTCGCGAGCCAGACCGCGAAGGCGACCGACGAGATTTCCGAGCAGATCGCCGACATTCAACGTGTCGCCAATGACGCGATCGACGCCATCAAGCGGATCGGCGGCATCATCGGCGAGGTCAACGAGGTGGCGACCGCGATCGCCGCTGCCGTGCAGGAGCAAGGCGCGGCGACACAGGAGATCTCGCGCAGCACCCAGTTCGCTGCAGATGGCACCAAGAACGTCTCCGACAACATCACCGGCGTGAAGTCAGACGCAGACGCGGCTGCGGCCGCCGCCGACAACGTGCGCAATGCCTCGGAGACGCTGGAGAGCCAGAGCAGAAATCTTGGTCATCAGGTCACGGACTTCCTCGGCAAGATCCGCGCGGCCTGACGGTCTCGCAGGATCAGTCGGACGCCATCACCGGCGCGCGCTCATACTTCGCGCGCAGCGCCGCGGGCGCCGGCGAGAAGTTCAGCTCGGCGCGCTTGCCGCTGCCGGTCCGGTTGGCGACCTTGAGGCCGTCGTCGCTGGCAACGACATCGCCCTTGCGCAAGGTCGGATCGTTGTCGATCGACACCTTGGCGAGGCCGAAATGGTCCTTGCCGTTGCAGGTGCAGCCGTCGACGATTTCGGTGCGATACTTGAATGCGTTGGGCAGCGCCGAATACGGCTTGCCGCCATCCGTCTCGGCGCCGTCGATCGAGCTGCCATAGACGATCTCGGTCTTGGCCGCCGGGCAAAAGCTGTTGCAGGCGGCCTCCTTGCTCTGGTCACCGGTGGCGCCGAGCGGGAAATAGCGGCCATCACAGGTGCGCACGCACCACGCGGTGCTGCCGCCACCGGAATAGACCGGCTGGCTGCGCGGCGCTGGACGCTGCACCGGCGGCGCCTCGTCGGCGAACGGCATCCGGATATAGGGCGCTTGGCGCTGCGGCGCATTGAAGCCGCCGAACAGCGCGGAGATAAAATCCTGCGCTCCCGCCGTGGTCGGCGCTGCCAACGCGCCCGCGGTTGCCATGGTTGCCACTGCGGTGGCAGCGAGGGCACGTCGGCCGTTCATGACACAACTCCCCGCTTAGTTGACGGCCGCAACCGGCAGCGACATCGCCTGCCGCCCCGACGGCAGCGACATCACGCGCGGCGCACGGCCGGCATTGGTGCGCGCCTGCAGCGAGGCGGCTTTCGGCAGCACGACGACCTTCGTCCCCACCTGCACCCGGCTGAACAGGTCGGAGACGTCCTCATTGGTCAGGCGGATGCAGCCCGACGACACGAATTTGCCGATTGTCGTGGGATCGTTGGTGCCGTGGATGCGATACTCGCTGGAGCCGAGATACATGGCCCGCGCGCCGAGCGGATTGCCCGGGCCGCCGGCCATGAAACGCGGCAGATAGGGCTGCCGCGCGATCATCTGCGCCGGCGGATGCCAGTCCGGCCACTCCGCCTTGCGTGTCACGGTCTGCACGCCGGCCCAGGTGAAGCCTTCGCGCCCGACGCCGACGCCGTAGCGCAATGCACGGCCGCCGCCGAGCACGTAGTACAGATAGGTGTTGCTCGTATCGATGATGATCGTCCCCGGCGCTTCCCGCGTATCGAGGTTGACGATCGTGCGGCGCAGACGGTCCGGCAGCCGGCTGTCCTCATCCTGCTCCACCGCAGATGCCGTCGCCTCGTCCGGCGGAAAT
Organism: Bradyrhizobium sp. SZCCHNR2028; assembly: GCF_032380995.1. Lineage (NCBI taxonomy): Bacteria > Pseudomonadati > Pseudomonadota > Alphaproteobacteria > Hyphomicrobiales > Nitrobacteraceae > Bradyrhizobium > Bradyrhizobium sp. SZCCHNR2028. The sequence goes on from NZ_JAUHJF010000021.1 coordinate 6,623, forward strand.
GCCTGCTGCTCGACCGGCGCATATCCGAGAATCTGGGCGTGAGATACAGTCGCACCTGCGAGCAAGAGGACCGCGACGCCGGCGATCAGCGAAGCCGTCCGCCGCGAATTGCGGCGATGGCCGGAAGCGAGCTGTGTCATGGAATGCCCCTGTCATGCGAGCATCGCGGTGCGATGCGTGATTACCTTCCAAACGCCGAACGTCTCGTCGTAGTTCCGGCTTCGATGTGGTCGCCCTGCGTCAGTCAAGCGTGTGAGCTCTCACGTTTGCGCGACGGAACCGGATGCCCCCCCGGCTGTTAGATGACAAGTCACGCGAGCTGTGCGCGAACGACTCGATCGGGAGATTCATGGTGCGTGTACTTCCCACCGAGCGGCTGCTCGCCAGCGGGAACGACGATTCAGCCCTGAATGAAAGTCGCCAAGAATTACCTCCCGTGATCAGACGGGTTGACGTCGTCGCCATCGCTCTCATCATCCTCACGGCCGTCTGCGTGACGGGTGTCCTCTATGTCGCCCGGGGATTTTTTCTCCCGATCGTGATGGCGTTCGTGGTCGGCACCATGCTGTCGCCGGCCGCCAACTTTCTCGAACGCTTCCACGTGCCGCGCGGTGTGGGCGCCGTGCTGATCGTGCTCGCGGTTGCGGCAGGGCTCGCCTTCATCATCGGCCTGATCTCGGCGCCGGTGCTGGACTGGACCAATCGCCTTCCCGAGCTTGCCGCCACGCTCAAGTCGAAGCTGCACGTCTTCGATCGGCCGCTGGCGCTGTGGCACGAAATGCAGGCGGCCATCGGCGGCGGAAGCGCACCGGCCTCGGCCAGCCTGGAGCTGCCCAAATTCGATTGGGTTCAGCCGACGATCGAATTCCTGTCGCCGACCTTCACCGAATTCCTACTGTTCTTCGCCACGCTCGTGCTGTTCATCGCAAGCTGGCGCGATCTACGGCGGGCGCTGATCATGACCTTTGGTGATCACGAGGTCCGGCTGCGGACGCTCCGCATCCTCAACGAGCTCGAGCTGCACCTCGGCAACTACCTCCTGACGGTGACGCTCATCAACACCGGTGTCGGCATTGCAGCCGGCCTCGCCTGCGCCATCGCCGGCATGCCCAATCCCGCCGGCCTTGGGGCGCTTGCGGCGACGCTGAACTTCATCCCCATCATCGGGCCCATCGCGATGTTCGCGGTGCTCGTCCTGGTCGGCGCAATCGCATTCCCGACCTTGAGCGCCGGCATGGTCGCGCCCGCCATCTTCGCCGTGATCACCTTCCTGGAAGGCCACTTCGTCACGCCGACCATCATCGGCAGGCGCCTTGCGCTCAACGCACTCGCGGTGTTCATCGCGCTGGCATTCTGGACCTGGCTGTGGGGCCCGATGGGAGCCTTCCTCGCCTCGCCGCTCCTGATCGTCGCCCTCATCGTGAAGGAGCACCTGCTTCCGGACGATTCGCCGCAACTGCCGGCAGACTAATTCGGTTTCCACCGTCGGAACTTCGGCCGAGACCCAGCGTTTGTCGAGCAGACGCAATCACCTTGCTCCGGGAGCTTGCCATGCCACCGACTGACGGTGAGACCGCCCTGAAGGATCTCGTCGACAAAGCGAACTACGAACGCCTGCAGAAGGATGTCCACGCCGTGAAAAACGATATCGCAGCCCTCACCGAACAGATCACCGATGCGCTCAATGCTTTCGCCGGGCAGGCCAGCAAGCAGGCCCGCAGCGGCTATCGCCAGGCACGCGACAACGTGGACCAGACGTTCGACGACATGTCCGAGCGGGGCACCGCGATGTTTGGTGCAGCCCAGGATGCCGCAAACTCACTCGAGGAGCGCCTCGAGGACGTGATCTCCCATCGCCCACTTGCCACCGTGGGTCTTGCGCTCGGACTTGGATTCCTCATCGGCGCCGCTTGGAGACGCTAAGCGGCGGCCCCTGAAATCCAGAGGCTTGTCTTGTTTCGGCGCCGCGTCTTCGGCGCCGATTTGAGTTTGTTGCGCAGATGAATGAGACGCCGAGGGTAATGACATGCTGCAGCGCCTGATTGCGGACTTCCAGGAATCGACCGGGCATGCCGTTCGGCTCACGTCGCTCGCGATCGCTGCAGCGGTCGGACTGTTCGTCACCACGAGCTTTCTGTGCGCCGCAGCTTTCGTCGCCGTCCTGAATCGATACGGGCTCGTGGCCGCGTGCCTCACCGGTGCCGCCATCTTCTTCGTGGTGACGTTGATCGCCGCAATCAGCTACATGGCGCGCAAGCGCGCGATCGCGATCCGTGCCGCGCGGACCGCGGAAACGGCGCGGTCCGCGGTCCAGTCCGCTTTTGCAGACCCGATGTTGCTGGCGAGCAGCCTGCAGATCGTCCGCATGATCGGCATCAAACGGCTGATTCCCATTCTGGCTGTCGGCGGTCTGGCGCTCGGATTCATGGTCAGCCGCCAAGCGGCGGAGGAGCAAACGCCTGCGGAGTGAGGGCTGCCCTGACCGTCATTGCCCGGCGTTGATCGACTGCTTACGCCTCGGACCGGGTGCGGCGCTGCTGTAGCTAAGTCACACACCGTCCCGGTTGCAGGCGCTTGGCGATCTCCGTCAGTACCGACACCGACGGCTCGCACGCCACCGGGTGCTTGGCGGCCCTCTCGTTGCCGGTGGTGATGAGCTGCGATCCCTGCGGCGACGGCGGGGAGCCCGCGCTTACACCCGTGGGGTTGACGGGGAGCCGCACCAGGAAGGAGGTCTCCGCGAAAGCAGCCAGCTTGATCGACACAGTCTGTGACGGCGCCGCAGTACCGTTTTGGTTGGCGCGGTCAGACTTGGCGGCCCGGTTCACGTCATTCGCTGTTGCGACGATCGTCTCGCGAGTGGTGTTCTGAACCGCCAGGCCGGCGCCAAGATCATGGCCGGAAGCCAGTTGCATTGCGCCTACGAGCATGGCGGAAGCCGCAAGCGAACCCAAAACGACAACTTTCTTGGTCTGCGACATGTCTCTGCTCCCCTCGCCGCAAGGCGATCGGCATACCAACGTAAGTCGCAGGAACCGGGTTCTCGGTTGGGCAAATCACTTAACCGTGTGTAAACTGCGGCGACATTCTTCAGCTTTATGGCGTCAAAAAATTCGGTCTCACACGGAACGACTTTTCGGGTCACGCGTCATCTCGGCAGCCGGTTATTCCCCCTGCCCCATTGACCGGCGACGCGGGGCACTGCCGTGGTGATGCCGGCGGTGCCCCGCATTCTTTTCTGATCCAGCACTACCGGTCAGATCTCCGCCCACCCGTCGCGGCGCTTTATCCCCATTTCGTCTGAGGTATATGTTGGAGCGGCGCGGCTGACTTCATGGTCCGCGCGTGGGGACGAAATGCTGAGCACGTTGGATAGCGTCGGCGTATGGCGGGGGATTGGATTGGCTCTGGCTCTCGTAGGCCTCTTTCCTGCGATTGGAGCTGCCGAAAGCGCCAGGGACAATTGGATCAAGAGTCTGGTCGCGCAATTGAAGATTCAGCGCCGCTACCCGTTGCAGGCCTCGGGCGAGGGCGGAACAGCCAAGGTCCTGTTTCACATCGACCGCGAGGGTCATCTCATCTCGGCCGTGCTGGCGGAAACGACTGGCGATCCGGCGCTCGACCGGGAAGCGGTCGCCATGGTCGAGCGAGCCCAGCCATTTGCTCCACCGCCGCCGGAGCTGGCGGATGGTGATCTGACCTTTCTCGTGCCAATCGTCTTCGCGCCGCGGCGGACGTCTGAAATCTTCCAGCTCGACGAGAACAGGTTGAAGTTCCGAGAGACCAAGCCGAACGACGCGGTGCTAAAGGCACGGCTCGACGGCGTCTGCCGCGGCTGCTGATCTCGCCCTTTGTTGTTGGGGCTACAAACGAAGCCGGCGCGCTCCATGACGAACGCGCCGGGACGACATCGTACACCGTGACCTGATCAGGCCGCCGGCTTCGGCATCCGGTTGCGCGAGTTGCGCTGGAAGAAAAGAGCCTGGCTGGCGACTGCCGACACCATGGCCGGCTGGAACGGCTTGGAGATCAGGAACGCCGGCTCGGGCCGCTCACCGGTGAGGAAGCGCTCCGGATAGGCGGTGATGAAGACCACCGGAACCTCGAAGGTGCGCAGCAGCTCGTTCACGGCATCCAGGCCGGACGAACCATCGGCGAGCTGAATATCAGCCAGGATCAGACCGGGCTTCTTGTTCTTGGCGAGAGCCACCGCGTCGGCATGGGTTCGCGCCACGCCGATGACGTTGTGGCCGAGATTCTTGACCAGGCTCTCGAGGTCCATCGCGATGAAAGTCTCGTCCTCGATGATCAGCACATCGGTAGCGATTTCGGCAGCGAGCTCCCGTCCGGCGGCATCCGCCAGCCGGCGGGTTTCGGCAACGTCGATATCGAGGATGAAGGCCACTTCCTCCTCGGGAAAACCCTCGAGCGAGAGCAGCAGGAAGGCCTGGCGTGGCAAGGGCGTGATGTTGGAGAGCCGCCGCTCCGGCGGCATCGGCAGGGTCGCCACTTCGGCGTCGTCGTTGAGGGCCACCGAGTTCCAGATCTGCGTGAACAGCCGGAACAGCGCAGCCCGCGGTCCATAGCGCTCGTCCAGCAGAGCCGGATCCTGAATCAGGGCCTCGAGCATCGCTCCGACATAGGCGTCTCCGGAACCCTGGCTGCCGGTGAGGGCCCTCGCATACCGGCGCAACAGCGGCAAATGTTCAGCAACAAGCTGTGATCGGCTCATCCCCACTCCATTCGGTCATCTGGGCTTCCCGCCCGGGTTCCATCATGGGCTGATTACGCCCGAACCGACGAAAAGTTCCCCAAACGCGTGGAACTTTTGTCGCCCCGTCGCATTAGTTCCCGGCAGACCCTCTCGGTGGCGAGAATAATTCTTGAAGCTTCAGGGACTTAACTCTCGGGGAAACGTGGAAAAGGTCATGAAAGATGTAAAGTCTCAAGCCAGCAAGAATGCGGCACCGCGCAAGCCCGGCGGACTGAACGCGGAAATTCAATCCAGGATCGGTCATCAACTCCGCGCGATGTACGACGACGTCGTCCGTCAGGGAGTGCCGGACCGCTTCGCGGAGTTGGTGCGGAAGCTTGATGCGCCGGCAGCACAGTCCCACGTGGAAAACGGCGGGGGATCCAACGACCAAACCGACGGGAGGGAGTGAATGCCTCTCACTGATTCCTTGCGGGACGATATCCTCGCGGCCGTCCCCAGCCTTCGCGCATTTGCGATTTCCTTAAGTGGTAACAGCGATCGCGCCGACGACCTGGTGCAGGAAACCCTGCTCCGGGCGCTGGCCAACATCGACTCGTTCCAACCGGGATCGAATCTGCCTGCCTGGCTGTTCACGATCCTGCGCAACCTGTTCCGCTCCGACTACCGCAAACGCCGGCGCGAAGTGGAAGATGCCGAAGGCAACTACGCCAAGACGCTCAAGACGCATCCCTCGCAGGGCGCGCATCTTGAGTTCGAGGAGTTCCGTGCGGCACTCGAGAAGCTGCCTCAGGACCAGCGCGAGGCACTGATCCTAGTCGGTGCATCGGGCTTCTCCTACGAGGATGCGGCAGCGATCTGCGGCTGCGCGGTGGGCACCATCAAGAGCCGCGTGAACCGCGCGCGCTCGAAGCTGGCAGCGCTGCTCTATGTCGAAGGCGCCGAGGATTTCGGCCCCGACGAGACCGTGCGGGCGGTGATCGGCGGCAGCGGCGGCTGATCAGCCAAGCCGTCGCAAACAAGCCAGCAAAGAGGCGGCTCCCGAAAGAGCCGCCTCTTCTTGTTGTTGAACTTGTTGTTGTTGAACAGTTGCGCCGGGCATCGTGCGCCTTGATATCCTGTTCACTGACGAGCCCGGCGAGCTATCGCGGCGGATGCACCGGCGCGGAGAACTGCTCGGTGCGATCGCGCTCGGTCATGTCGATGACGGTCTCCATCGGAGCGGTCAGCTCATAGACATAGCTCGCCTCGGTGAAGAAGCGTTTTGACGTGCCACCGAGTGCTTCCGGCGCAACGCGATCGAGTAGGATCAGTCCGAAATCGCTGTCGGGCCGCCGCGTCGCTTCACTGGTATTCAATTCCTCCCAACGGAAGTGGAAGACGGCATTCGGCTCTTCGCCCGTCACCTCCCATCTGGCGGTGATGTGCGGGTGCTTTCCCACCAGCGAGAGGCCCTCGTCCGAGTGCGAGGCGAGTTCGAAGAACAGCAGCGAAAGGCTCTGCGCGGCACGCGCGCTCACGGTGATGTCGGGTCCGTTGACCGCAATCCTCTCGGCATGCGGGATGGCGCGAGCTTCGAACAGCCCGCGCAGCTGCACGCCTTGCCACTGGCTCTCGCTGAGCAGCGTGACGACGTTCGACATCGCATGGATCCGCCCGATCAGCAGCTCGCGCGCGACGTCCATGTCGCTGCCATGACGCAGCGTTCGCGTCACGATGGACTGGATCACCGCCAGGATGTTCTTGACCCGGTGGTTCAGCTCGTCGATGACCGCCGTCAGTCGGCGCTCGAAGCCGATCCGCACCTGGATTTCGCGGCTCAGGCGCAGATTGTTGTAGGCGACGTAGCCGAACAGGCCGCAGATGATGCCGGTGAGCGCCATCCCGATGACGCCGACGATCGCCGCGGTCTGTTGCGCACGCCGGACCGCATTGCTCTTGGCGTAATAGACCAACGACCAGTCGTGATTGCCGAAGGCCACGGTGCGGGTCGACGACGGAGCAGGATCGTCCGGCCCGCGGGTCCGGCTCGTCACCGCTCCCTGATCATTGGCAACCAGCTCGTCCGACGCGTTGCGCGGGTCCTTCAACGCCACCGAGAACAACGACAGATCGTCATTGGTAAGCAGCAGCGGCCCGATCTCGTACGAAAACGTCACGAAGCCCGCCGGTGCAGTCGCGCCTTGCGGGACGACCGGGGCTGCCAGCACGATCCCGATCGGACCATCGCTCCGCACCAGCGGGGTGGGATCGGACGCAACCGGCTTGCCCTCAGCCATGGCCCGCGCGAGCATCGGTCCGACGATCGGCTGCCGGTCGAGGGCAATACCAGGAAGCTTGGAGGTCTCGGCGTTGCGTGGCTCGAGATCCATCAGAACGTCCAACGGACGATCGACGTTCGGCCCGAGCGGCATGTCGTCGAAATTGCGAATGGTCGGATTCGGGAAGCCAGCCTGGCGCAGCTCGGCTTGCGCGATGGGGAGCTCATCCGGCCGCAGCCGTGCGATCCACGATGCCACCACGAAGTCGGTCTTGAACGCGTAGATCGACGATCGCAGCGGCTCCAGCATATTGGCCTTGATCACGGAGGGAGCGCGGAACAGCCCGGAGGCCACCCGGGCCAGCAGCTCACGTTCGGTCAGCCGGTCCTGCACCAGGCTGGCATGGACGTCGATGGCGCGGGCCAGCGCAATGCGATCGAGCGCCAGCTCCTGGTCATGTACGCGGTAGGCAGCCAAGCCGGATAGCGCCGTCCCGAGCAGCGCGATCAAACCGATGATGACACCCAGCCGGAGCACTCGTTCACTCTGAAGTAAAGGGTTGGCGAAGGAGGAGACGAGTCATCCAATAACCGGGCCTGCAACTCAAGGACGCACCTCGGGCGATCGGAAGTGATCGGAGCGATCAGCGGATAGCGATCCCAGGATACCGGTGCATCGGCGCCGAGACGCCTTGGGCAAGGCGCACCCCGGGTCGAGGCAACACCCGAGGGCTCAAGTTGTTCCGGCCGGATGAGGCTTTTTTGCGTCGGTCATTGCAGCAGACGCATCGAGCAACGAAGAGCCGTGCGACGCAGATCAGTCCCCGCGCTCAGGCCGACGGCTTCAGACCGCCCTTGGCTTCGATGAAGCCGATGATCCGGTCAAGCCCCTGGCTCTTCTTCAGGTTGGTCATGACGAAGGGCCGTGCGCCGCGCATGCGCTTGGCATCCGTCTCCATCTTCTCCAGAGAAGCGCCCACATGGGGCGCCAAGTCGATCTTGTTGATCACCAGAAGGTCGGAGCGGGTGATACCCGGCCCGCCCTTCGACGGGATCTTGTCGCCCGCCGCGACGTCGATGACATAGATCGTGATGTCGGCCAGTTCCGGCGAGAACGTTGCCGCGAGGTTGTCGCCGCCGGACTCGATCAACACCAAGTCGAGCCCAGGAAACTTCGCGCGCATGTCGGCCACGGCTGCGAGGTTCATGGACGCGTCCTCGCGGATCGCGGTGTGCGGACAGCCGCCGGTCTCCACGCCGGCAATACGATCCGGGGTCAGCGATCCCGAGCGAACGAGAAACTCCGCGTCCCACTTGGTGTAGATGTCGTTGGTGATCGCGGCGATGTCGTAGTTCTCCCGCATCGATTTGCACAGGAGATCCATCAGCGCAGTCTTGCCGGACCCGACTGGGCCACCGACGCCGACGCGGAGCGGACCGTGAGACGATGCCATGTCATCTACCCTTCTATCGTTCGCGCGACCGCGCGGGGCCGTGATCGGAGCAACCCTTGCCCCGCTTCATCACGACCGAAACAGCCTTGTATATTGCGTCTCGTGATGAAGGCTGGCGAGATCGGCGCGGAATGTTGCGCCGCCGATGTCGTCGAGCGAGGCGAACAGAGCGCGGTCCGCCGTCGCGGCGACGACAGGTTCCAATGCGGCGAGCACGCGCTGGCTGTCGGTCTGCCCCAACGGTACGAGACGGCTGCCGGCGGAAATCCAGTTCGACGTGACCGCGTGCAGAAAGCCGTACAGCAGGGCTGCCAGAGGAACGCCATGAAGCGCGCCGACCAGCCCCACGGCGACCGGGTAGACGATGGTCTCGCATTGCGCCACCGCCTCGTCGAGACCTGCGCTGTTCCAAGCTGACCGCGCGATCTCGACGAAGGCACGGCCCTGCGCGGTGGTTTCGAGCTGACGTTCGCGCGACGGTACGAAAGCCGCCGCGAACTCGGCCACCTCGCGGAGGCTGGTCCTGTCGTCCCGCTCGACCGCGCGATACGCGTGCGCGAGGAAAGCCGCATCGCAGAAGCCGGAGCCATTGGTCAGCATCGTCGCAAGCCAGCCGCGCAGCCCCGCCGCATCGCCAATGTCGCCCGCCTCGACGGCCCATTCGATGCCGCTCGAATAGGAGAAGCCGCCGATCGGAAACGCCGGCGACAGCCACGTCAGCAGCCGATACAGCGCGGCCGAATCCGCGGCGCTGATCGAGGCCGGCCGAAGCTCTGGCTCATTTGTGCTCGTGAGCATGGGAATGACCGTGATCGTGATGGTCATGGCCGCAGTGCTCGTCATGCACGTGATGATCATGCGCGTGGCCGTGGTCGTGGCCGTGATGCGCATGATCGTGCCCGGCATGATCGTGATGATGATCGTGGCCGTGGTGATCATGATCATCATGGCCGTGCGCATGGCTCGGCTCGGCGTAGGCACCGCCTTCCGGATCGAACGGCGCCTCGATCTCGATGACACGCGCGCCGAGACCCTTGACCATGGCCTCGATCACGTGGTCGCGGCGGATGCGCAGGCTCTTGGCCAGGATCTGCGTCGGCAGGTGCCGGTTGCCGAGGTGCCAGGCCAGCCGCACCAGGTGATGCGGATCAGCGGCGCGGATCTCGAGCAGCGGCTCGGCCGCCGCGACGACCTCGATCAGCCGGCCGTCCTCCAGCACCAGCGCATCGCCACCGCGCAGTGCGGTGGCGTGCTCGAGGTCGAGCAGGAACTCCAACCCGCGCGTTCCGGTCATGGCCAGCCGCCGCCGATGCCGGTCGTCGAAATCGAGCAGGACGGAATCGGCGGCAGCCTCTTTCCAACGATGCTGCCCAAGCACGCGTGTCGCGCGGATCATGCTGAAACCCTCATTCTCTTTTTCCGCTCAGCGGACATCGACCTTCTCAGGCGTGATGATCTCGATCTTCGGCGGGGCCGACATGCATTTGACCGCGACGCGCCCGAACGTCTTCATGTGCTCGGTCGCGCGGTGCGGCACCAAGGCCTCGGCGTTCTCCCACTGCTCGACGAACACCATCTTGCTCGGATCGGTGATGCTCTCATGCAAATCATAGGCGATATTGCCGGGTTCTTTGCGGGTCCCCGCAATGCAGGCGGTCGCAGCGGCGATGAATTCCGCACGGGTTTCGGGCTTGATGGTCAAGGTGGCAACGACATAGATCACGAACACGTCCTCCCGGTACTTTTCTGGTTCTGGTACCGGGCGGAAGCTTAGTACATGAAGTAGCGCTGCGCCATGGGCAGCACCTCGGCCGGCTCGCAGGTCAGGAGCTCGCCGTCGGCGCGCACCTCATAGGTCTCCGGATCGACCTCGATGTTCGGCGTCGCATCGTTGTGGATCATGCTCTTCTTCGAGATCCTGCCGCGGGTGTTCTGCACTGCGTAGAGCTTCTTCGAAAGGCCAAGCTTGCGGGCGAGTCCGCCGGTGACGGCCGCCTTCGAGGTGAAGATCACGGACGATGCCGTCAGCGACTTGCCGAAGGCGCCGAACATCGGCTGGTAATGCACCGGCTGCGGGGTCGGGATCGAGGCGTTGGGATCGCCCATCGGCGCCGCGACGATGGTGCCGCCCTTGATGACACAGTCCGGCTTGACGCCGAAGAAGGCGGGCGACCACAGCACGAGGTCGGCGAGCTTGCCCTTTTCGACCGACCCGATCAGCTTCGACACGCCATGCGCGATCGCCGGGTTGATCGTGTATTTGGCGATGTAGCGCTTGACGCGGAAATTGTCGTTGTCCTTGCCCTTGTCTTGCGGCAGCGCGCCGCGCTGCTTCTTCATCTTGTCGGCGGTCTGCCACGTCCGGATGATGACCTCGCCGAGCCGGCCCATTGCCTGCGAGTCCGATGACATCATCGAGAGCGCGCCGAGATCGTGCAGGATGTCCTCCGCCGCGATCGTCTCCTTGCGGATGCGGCTTTCGGCAAAAGCGAGGTCCTCCGCGATCGACGGGTCGAGATGGTGGCACACCATCAGCATGTCCAGATGCTCGTCGATGGTGTTGCGCGTGAACGGCCGCGTCGGATTGGTCGAGGACGGCAGCACGTTCTTCAGCCCGGCGACCTTGATGATATCGGGCGCATGCCCGCCGCCGGCGCCTTCGGTGTGGAAGGCGTGGATGGTGCGGCCCTTGAAGGCCTTGATGGTGTCCTCGACGAAGCCGGATTCGTTGAGCGTGTCCGAGTGCAGCATCACCTGGATGTCGTGATCGTCCGCGACCGAGAGACAATTGTCGATCGCCGCCGGCGTCGTGCCCCAGTCCTCGTGCAGCTTCAGCGCACAGGCGCCGGCCTTGATCATCTCGACCAGCGCCGCGGGGCGCGAGGCGTTGCCCTTGCCGGAGATGCCGAGGTTCACGGGGAACGCGTCGAACGACTGCATCATCCGCCCGATGTGCCACGGGCCGGGCGTGCAGGTGGTCGCGAAGGTCCCGTGCGAGGGGCCGGTGCCGCCGCCGAGCAGCGAGGTGACGCCTGACATCAGCGCGTGCTCGATCTGCTGCGGGCAGATGAAGTGGATGTGGCTGTCGAAGCCGCCGGCGGTGAGGATCTTGCCCTCGCCTGCGATCACGTCGGTGCCCGGGCCGATCACGATGGTGACGCCGGGCTGGATGTCCGGATTGCCGGCCTTGCCGATCGCAGAGATCATGCCTTCCTTGATCGCGACGTCGGCCTTCACGACACCCCAGTGATCCACGATCAGAGCATTGGTGATGACCGTGTCGGCGGCGCCCTGCTTGTTGGTCGCCTGCGACTGGCCCATGCCGTCACGAATGACCTTGCCGCCGCCGAACTTCACCTCCTCACCATAGGTGGTGAAGTCCTTCTCGACCTCGATGATCAGGTCCGTGTCGGCGAGCCGGACCTTGTCGCCGGTGGTCGGGCCGAACATGTCGGCATAGACGGAACGCTTGATCTTGACGGACATCGATGGCCCCCACTCAGCTCTGCTTGTCTTGATTTCGAGACGCTGGCGAACCGCTCACAGCGTCCCCCGCGCGTTGGCAACCGTCTCGTCGAACAGCGCATCGAGCCGCACGTTCACGCCGCGGCAGCCGGCGACGACCTGCTCGGCCCAGCCAAGATACTCCATCAGCTCCAACTGCTGCTCGAGGTCCGGCTCGAAGAAGATGCGCGCGCGGATATTGCTGATCTTGTCGGCGATCTTGATCTGCTTAGCACCAGCCGATTTGCCGGGAGCCGCGATGACCTGGACCGCGCGCCGCTCGCTCTTCGGCAGGGTCATGTCGTCGGTGACCTCCTCCACCATCCCGGCGACGCGCGGGCCGAAGCGCTGCGTCAGCTCGTCGTGGGTGGTGTCGGTGTCCTCGATGGTGTCGTGCAGCCAGCCGGCCGCGACGAGCTCGGCGTCCTCGCCGTCGCAGGTTGCCGACAGGATGTTCGCGACCTCGGCGAGATGATTGATGTAAGGCTCCTCGTCGCGGCCCTTGCGCTGCTGGCCGGCATGACGGCGCGCCGCCAGTTCGGCGGCTTCGGAGACGAGGCGTAATCCGGTCAGCATCGTCTACAGCTTGCCCATGACGTCGCCGCGGAAGCCGTAGACGGTGCGCTTGCCGGCGAGCGCGACCAGTTGCACGTCGCGGGTCTGGCCTGGCTCGAAACGCACGGCCGTGCCGGCCGCGATGTCGAGGCGCATGCCGCGGGCTTTTTTCCGGTCGAATTTCAGCGCCGGATTGGTCTCGAAGAAGTGGTAGTGCGAGCCGACCTGGATCGGCCGGTCGCCGGTGTTGGCAACCGAAAGGGTCACGGTCTTGCGGCCGGCATTGAGCTCGATGTCGCCGTCCTGGATGAAGAGTTCGCCGGGGATCATGAGTTACCTCGCAGGTTTCCACTGCGTCATGGCCGGGCTTGACCCGGCCATCCACGTTTTTCCATTCAGATCGAACAGCGTGGATGCCCGGGTCAAGCCGGGGCATGACGACCGAAAGAGTTGGGCTCGCTTCACCGGATCGGCTCGTGCACCGTGACGAGCTTGGTGCCGTCCGGAAACGTCGCCTCGACCTGGATGTCATGGATCATCTCGGGGATGCCGGGCATCACCTGGTCGCGGGTCAGGACCTGGGCGCCGGCCTGCATCAGCTCGGCCACGGTGCGGCCGTCGCGCGCGCCTTCCAGGATGAAATCGGAGATGATCGCGACCGCCTCGGGATGGTTCAGCTTGACGCCGCGCTCGAGTCTGCGGCGCGCCACGATGGCCGCCATCGAGATCAAGAGCTTGTCCTTTTCGCGGGGAGACAGGTTCATGCGGACTCTCTGGTGATCGTCTTCTGGTATTCGTCGGTTTGTAAACGTCTAGTTGAGCCACAACCGCGGCAGCGGTTTATTCGAAGCACAGCCGAGCACCGCCATCATGTCGGCGCGCAGACTCGCGGCATCTTGGGCACAGAAGCGCGCCATTGCAAATCCATTCCAGGCCGACAGCCCGGCCTCGCCCCGGAAGGCCGGCAGGCTCTCCCTGATACGCTCGACCAGTGCGGCGTCCCCGGGCACGATAAGCGCGGTCCCGATCGCCGCGCCGCCCTTGGCGATGGCGGGCTGCGCAAGCTTTGCGCCGATGTCGCCGTCGAGGCGGATCGTTTCGGCGAACACGAGCTTACCGCCGCGCCGAACCCGCCAGCGATCGACGAACTCGCCCTCCCGCATCGTCTCCCCCATGGCTGTGCGCCCGAACACGACGATCTCGCAGAGCAGGAGGGAGGCGGTATCGGCAAGGTCGATGTCGATGCGGCGATGGATACGGGCGCGGTCGAACAGGATGGTCTCCTGCGGCAGCCAGGAGATGTGCGCGTTCGCCGCGGCCGTCAGCGCAATGTCGAGCTCCGCCGGCTTTCCGGCCGCGCGGTAGACCTTTTCCGCTGCGGCGCTCGAGAGCGTCACGCGGCTGTCTTCGCCGGCCGCGACCTCGATTGCGAAACGATCGCCGCCGGCGATTCCGCCCGCGGTGTTGACGAACATCGCCGACAGACCGTCGTCCTCGGGCGAGGGAAAGCGCACCCGCAGCGAGCCGGATTCATGCAGATGATGGCGCCGCGTCATGCCGTCCTGCAGCCGCACGTCGAAGCGCACCGCGCCTCGGGCGCGGTTGGCCTCGAAGATGTCGGCAGCGGCGCTGGCGGGATCGGCCCGCATCGATCCCCTCCCCTGGGACCAGACGCGGGCGAGACCGCGTCGAGAACCTACGTGATGATCAGAGCGCCATCTGGCGGCTGATCTCGGCCTGATCGAGATTGGCGCGGGTGCAGGTGAACTTCACCGCGCCGCGATCCATGACGGCGAAGTTGTCGCCGAGTTCGCAGGCAAAGTCGAGATACTGCTCGACCAGGACGATCGCGATGTTGCCGAGATTGCGCAGATACGAGATCGCCCGGCCGATGTCCTTGATGATCGAGGGCTGGATGCCCTCGGTCGGCTCGTCGAGAAGCAGGAGCTTTGGCCGCATCACCATGGCACGGCCGATCGCAAGCTGCTGCTGCTGGCCGCCGGAAAGATCGCCGCCGCGGCGGCCGAGCATCGATTCCAGCACCGGAAACAGCGAGAACACGTCGTCCGGGATGCTGCGATCGCTGCGCTTCAGCGGTCCGAAGCCGGTCTTGAGGTTCTCCTCCACCGTGAGCAGCGGGAAGATCTCGCGCCCCTGCGGCACGAAGCCGATGCCCTTGCGCGCCCGCTCATAGGGCTTGAGATGGGTGATGTCGGCGCCGTCGAAGGTGATGCTGCCGGAGGCCAGCGGATACTGCCCGACCAGCGCCCGCAGCAGTGAGGTCTTGCCGACGCCGTTGCGTCCGAGCACGCAGGTGACCTTGCCGGGCTCCGCCGCGATCGAGACGCCGCGCAGCGCCTGGGCGGCGCCGTAATAGAGGTTGATGTCCTTGACGTCCAACATCGCCTAGCGCCCCAGATACACTTCGATCACCCGCTCGTTCGACGACACCTGATCGATGGTGCCCTCGGCCAGCACCGTGCCTTCATGCAGGCAGGTGACCTTGACGCCGAGCTCGCGAACGAAGGTCATGTCGTGCTCGACGACCATGACGGTATGATCCTTGTTGATTTCCTTGAGCAGCTCGGCGGTCTGATGCGTCTCGACGTCCGTCATGCCGGCCACCGGCTCGTCGACCAGCAGGAGCTTCGGGTCCTGCGCCAAGAGCATGCCGATCTCCAGCCACTGCTTCTGGCCATGCGACAGGCTGCCGGCGAGCTTGCGCCTGAGGTCCTTGAGCCGCACGGTTTCGAGCACCTTGTCGATCTGCTCGGCTTCGCTTCTCGATCCGCGCCAGAACAGCGTGCCCTTGACGCTGTGGTCGACGTTGAGGGCGAGCAGCAAATTGTCCTCGACCGACTGGCTCTCGAACACGGTCGGCTTCTGGAACTTGCGGCCGATGCCGAGCTCGGCGATGCGGGTCTCGTCGAGGCGGGTGAGATCCGTCTTGCCGTCGAACAGCACCGTGCCCTCGTCGGGCTTGGTCTTGCCGGTGATGATGTCCATCATCGTGGTCTTGCCGGCGCCGTTCGGGCCGATGATGGCGCGCATCTCGCCGGGCTCGAGCGTCAGCGAGAGATTGTTGATGGCGTGGAAGCCGTCGAAGGAGACGTGCACGCCGTCGAGATAGAGCAGCGACGACGTCGCGCGGGTATCCATCACGTTCATGCGCTCACTCCGCCATCTTGGGTTCGGTGACGCCGTCCTCGCGGGCGGCGCTCTCGGCGTTGGGCGTCTTGGTGCCGAGTTGATCCCACCACGTATTGAACGTGCCGATGATGCCCTTGGGCAGCAGCAGGGTGACGAGCACGAACAATGCGCCGAGCATGAACAGCCAGTACGGCGCCAGCACGCCCGAGGTGAAGAACGTCTTGGCGTAGTTCACGACGACGGCGCCGAGCGCAGCGCCGACCAGCGTGCCGCGGCCGCCGACCGCGACCCAGATCACGGCCTCGATCGAATTGCCGGGCGCGAACTCGGATGGGTTGATGATGCCGACCTGAGGAACGTAGAGCGCGCCTGCGACGCCGGCCATGCACGCCGACAGCGTGAACACAAACAGCTTGTAGGACTCGACGCGATAGCCGAGGAAACGCGTCCGCGACTCGGCGTCGCGGATCGCGATCAGCACCTTGCCGAGTTTCGACGACACGACGGCTCGGCAGATCAGGAACGCGAGAATGAGCGCGAGACAGCTCAGTGCGAACAGCGCGGCGCGGGTGCCTTCCGCCTGGACGTTGAAGCCGAGGATGTCCTTGAAGTCGGTCAGGCCGTTGTTGCCGCCGAAGCCGAAATCATTGCGGAAGAAGGCGAGCAGCAGCGCGTAGGTCATCGCCTGGGTGATGATCGACAGATACACGCCGGTGACGCGCGAGCGGAAGGCGAGCCAGCCGAAGCAGAAGGCGAGCAGGCCGGGCACCACGAAAACCATCAAAGCTGCGAACCAGAACATGTCGAAGCCGTGCCAGTACCAGGGCAGCTTGGAATAGTTCAGGAACACCATGAAGTCCGGCAGGATCGGATTGCCGTAGACGCCGCGGGTGCCGATCTGGCGCATCAGATACATGCCCATCGCATAGCCCCCGAGCGCGAAGAACGCGCCGTGACCGAGCGAGAGGATGCCGCAATAACCCCAGATCAGGTCGATGGAGAGCGCCAGGATCGCGTAGCAGACATATTTGCCCCACAGCGCGACCAGATAGGTCGGCACCTGCAACGCCGAGCCGGCCGGCAGCAGCAGGTTGGACAGCGGGATCAGGATGCCGCAGGCCGCAACGATCAGCACGAAGATGGTCGCGGCGCGGTCCAGCGACCTCGTCAGCATATGCGGCATCATGCTTCCACCGCCCGGCCCTTGAGCGCGAACAGGCCGCGCGGGCGCTTCTGAATGAACAGGATGATCAGCACCAGGATCGCGATCTTGCCGAGCACGGCGCCGGCGACCGGCTCCAGGAACTTGTTGGCGATGCCGAGCGTGAAGGCGCCGACCAGGGTGCCCCAGAGATTGCCGACGCCGCCGAACACCACGACCATGAAGGAATCGATGATGTAGCTCTGGCCGAGGTTGGGGCTGACATTGTCGATCTGCGACAGCGCCACGCCGGCGATGCCGGCGATGCCCGACCCCAGCCCGAAGGTGAGCGCATCGACGCGCGAGGTGGCGATGCCCATCGACGCCGCCATGCGCCGGTTCTGCGTCACGGCGCGCATTTCCAGACCGAGCGCGGTGTAGCGCAGCATCGCGAGCAGGATCGCGAACACGGCCATCGTGAAGCAAAGGATCCAGAGCCGGTTATAGGTGATGGTGATCTGGCCGAGTTCGAACGCGCCGCTCATCCAGGAGGGATTGCCGACTTCGCGGTTGGTCGGGCCAAACGCGGAGCGCACCGCCTGCTGCAGGATGAGCGAGAGGCCCCAGGTCGCGAGCAGCGTCTCGAGCGGCCGCCCGTAGAGGAAGCGGATGATGGTGCGCTCGATCAGCACGCCGATGGCTCCGGCCACCAGGAAGGCGAGCGGCGCGGCAATCAAGAGCGAGTAGTCGAACAGCGCCGGATAGCGGGTGCGGATGACCTCCTGGACCACGAAGGTGGTGTAGGCGCCGAGCATCACCATCTCGCCATGGGCCATGTTGATGACGCCCATGACGCCGAAGGTGATGGCAAGCCCGATGGCGGCCAGCAGCAGCACCGAGCCGAGCGACAGGCCGTACCAGGCATTCTGCACGCCGGACCAGATCGCGAGCGAGCTCTGGATCGAAGCGATGGCACCTGCCGCGGCCTTGGCGACGCTTGCGGGCTGATCGCCACTGCTGATCTCGGTGAGCAGCGCCAGCGCCTCCTGGTCGCCGCGCGCCTTCACGGTGGCTACCGCTTCGAGCTTGTCCACCTCGCTGGCATCGGACTTGAACAGGAGAATTGCGGCGCGGGCCTCGGCGAGCGCCTGCTTGACCGAACGATTGGTTTCCTTGGCGAGCGCCGTTTCCACGGTCGGCAGCGTCGCCTCCTCATGCGATTTGAACACCGACTTGGCGGCCGACAGGCGCGTGTTCACGTCCGGCGACAGCAGGGTCAGGCCGCCCAACGCGGCGTCGACGCTGCGGCGCAGGCGGTTGTTGAGGCTGACCGCCGCGGCGTTGTCGGGCAGCCTGTCGACGGCGGCGCCGGTGGCGGCATCGATGATCTTGCCGTCGGTCTGCTTGACATAGACCTTCTTGGTGTCGGTATCGAACATCAGCCGCTCATCCTGCAGCGCGCTGATGATCGGATAGGCCAGCGGATTGCCCGACACGGCGATCTCGCCCACCGCATCATCGGTGTCGGAGAAATCGTCATTGGCGAACTTGGCGACGGACTCTTCGAAGCTGGCCGCGAATGCAGGCGCGGCCACGGCAATCAGGACAATAGAAAGAAGAATGCGACGAAGAATCGCGCAAATAGTTGCAGGCACTGGACAACCCCGGCAGGAGGAAGTGAGAAGGCGGCGCTATCCACCGCCTTCTCCAGTCGTGACTTGGACGTCAGATCGATCTCAGCTGCCCGAGCCCAGGCACTTGTTGGTCTTGACGTTGAAGTTGCCGCACTTCTTGCCGACCCAGTCGCCGATCAGGTCCTTGGAGCCCTCGAGCTCCTTCGACCAGGCGTCGCCCGGGACGAGGTCCTTGGTCTTGTAGACGACGCTGAACTGGCCATCGCCCTTGATCTCGCCGATGAACACCGGCTTGGTGATGTGGTGGTTCGGCAGCATCTTCGACACTCCGCCGGTCAGGTTCGGGGCCTCGGTGCCAGGGAGGGCGTCGATGACCTTGTCCGCATCGGTCGACTTCACCTTCTCGACCGCCTTCACCCACATGTTGAAGCCGATCACGTGCGCTTCCATCGGATCGTTGGTCACGCGCTTCGGGTTCTTGGTATAGGCCTGCCAATCCTTGATGAACTTCTCGTTGGCCGGGGTCTTGATCGACTCGAAGTAGTTCCAGGCGGCGAGATGGCCGATCAGCGGCTTGGTGTCGATGCCGGCGAGCTCTTCCTCACCCACCGAGAACGCGACGACCGGGATGTCCTTGGCCTTGATGCCCTGGTTGCCGAGCTCCTTGTAGAACGGAACGTTGGCGTCGCCGTTGATGGTCGAGACCACCGCGGTCTTCTTGCCGGCCGAGCCGAACTTCTTGATGTCGGCGACGATCGTCTGCCAGTCGGAGTGACCGAACGGCGTGTAGTTGATCATGATGTCGTCCTGAGCCACGCCCTTCGACTTCAGGTAGGCTTCCAGGATCTTGTTGGTGGTACGCGGATAGACGTAGTCGGTGCCGGCCAGCACCCAACGCTTCACCTTCTCTTCCTTCATCAGGTAGTCGACCGCCGGGATCGCCTGCTGGTTCGGCGCCGCACCGGTGTAGAACACGTTGCGCTCGCTCTCCTCGCCCTCGTACTGAACCGGGTAGAACAGGATGCTGTTGAGTTCCTTGAACACCGGCAGCACCGACTTGCGCGACACCGAGGTCCAGCAGCCGAACACGACCGCGACCTTGTTCTTGGTGATCAGCTCGCGCGCCTTCTCGGCGAACAGCGGCCAGTTCGACGCGGGATCGACTACGACGGCCTCGAGCTTCTTGCCGAGCACGCCGCCCTTCTTGTTCTGTTCGTCGATCAGAAACAGGATCGTATCCTTCAGCGTGGTTTCGCTGATGGCCATGGTGCCGGACAGAGAATGCAGAACACCAATCTTGATGGTGTCGTCGGCAGCCATGGCCGGGCCGAAGCCGGCGACGCCGAGCGCCAGGCCGGCAGCAGCAGCCAGCCAGCGACGGCGGCTGAATGGCGCCGTTAATTCCTGAGTGAGTC
Organism: Bradyrhizobium sp. SZCCHNR2028; assembly: GCF_032380995.1. NCBI lineage: Bacteria > Pseudomonadati > Pseudomonadota > Alphaproteobacteria > Hyphomicrobiales > Nitrobacteraceae > Bradyrhizobium > Bradyrhizobium sp. SZCCHNR2028. Next base: position 26,450 of record NZ_JAUHJF010000021.1, read on the forward strand.
GAGTAAGCATGAGGTAATATCTCCCTGACGCAGACGTGCTTCACAGCCAAGGCGGCCGGCGGTCTGCGGCGGAAGAATCGCAAGAAGCATGCCATGCCGTTCACATCTCGTAAGCCATTGATCCCAATCTGGAACTCGGGCCGATCGCGGCGGAAGGTCGCAATCTCGTGCCGCCGGCTTAGGCAGGCACGGTGATTATTCGGCTGGCATCGAGCACATGATTTATGCACTTTGTTTTGAATGGCTAAAATTAAAGCAGCAGAGTACCGGCTCAATCGCCGATCCGTTGCGCACCGGCCTTGAAAGTGCCGCCAGTCTGTTCCATATATCTGATAGATCGAGGCGAATCGGCCGGATCTTTGCAAGCCGCGTGTTCTTTAGCTCGTTCAGAGCTTCTGGCTTCGCATTCTCACCCATCCAATCTCGACGCTCCAAACACGCGGGTGTCTCTTCAACCACCCACCCGCGTCCGGCTGGCTGCCGACACGGGCCTCATCCTCTTATGGAAAGCCCAATCTTTTGACATCCTTTCAGGATTTTAACCTCGCCGACGCGCTGACGCGCGCGCTGAAGGAAGAGAACTACACCACCCCCACCCCGATCCAGGCACAGACCATCCCGCTCGCCCTCGAAGGCCGCGACGTGATCGGTATCGCCCAGACGGGAACCGGCAAGACCGCCTCGTTCGCCCTGCCGATCCTGCACCGCCTGCTGCAGAACCGGATCAAGCCGCAGCCGAAGACGGCGCGCGTGCTCGTTCTGAGCCCGACCCGCGAACTATCCGGCCAGATCCTCGACAGCTTCAACACCTATGGCCGCCACATCCGCCTGACCTCGGCGCTCGCGATCGGCGGCGTGCCGATGGGACGCCAGGTCCGCGCGCTCATGCCGGGCCTCGAGGTGCTGGTCGCCACGCCTGGCCGTCTGCTCGACCTCGTCCAGGGCAACGCCGTGAAGCTGAACCAGGTCGAGTTCCTGGTGCTCGACGAAGCCGACCGCATGCTCGACATGGGCTTCATCAACGACATCCGGAAGATCGTCGCCAAGCTGCCGATCAAGCGGCAGACGCTGTTCTTCTCGGCCACCATGCCGAAGGACATCGCCGAGCTTGCGGACGCCATGCTGCGCGACCCCGCGCGGGTCGCGGTGACCCCCGTTTCCTCGACGGTCGAGCGCATTGCCCAGCGCGTGATCCACGTCGACCACTCGGCCAAGCCGAACCTTCTGGCTCAGTTGCTCAAGCAGGAGCCGGTCAACCGCGCGCTGGTGTTCACCCGTACCAAGCACGGCGCCGACAAGGTCGTGAAGAGCCTGGAAAAGGCAGGCATCCCCGCCCAGGCGATTCACGGCAACAAGTCACAGAACCACCGCGAGCGCACCCTCGCAGCGTTCCGCACCGGCGAGATCCGAACCCTGGTCGCAACCGACATCGCGGCCCGCGGCATCGACGTCGACGGCGTCAGCCATGTCGTGAATTTCGACCTGCCCAACGTGCCGGAGACCTACGTCCACCGCATCGGCCGCACGGCACGCGCCGGCGCTGAAGGCATCGCGATTTCGCTCGTCGCCGGAGCGGACGAGCTGTCCTACCTTCGCGACATCGAACGGCTGATCAAGATCTCGCTGCCGCGCGACGATCGCCGCACGCCGGGCCTCCGCGAGGCGGCGGCACCGGCCAAACCGCCTCAGCGTGGCGGCCGTCCTGGCATGCAGAATGCGCGGACCAACGAGGGTGGCACCGCCGCAAAAGGCCCTCGCCGTCGCCGTCGTTCCAATGCTAAGATGGCGCCTCTGCCAGGCAATCGTCAGGAGCCCCAGCGGCCGTCGCAAGGCGGCGGCAAGGCCGGGTCGATTCAAGGCGTTGCTTTCCTGCATCGCGAGGGCAGACCCAAAAACCACGCTCACAACCGCAACCAACGGCCAAACTAGACGTCTATCGATCTGGAGAGAGACATGGCTAAGGAAGAGCTGATCCAGTTCGAAGGGCTGGTCACCGAAATCCTTCCCGACGCGCGCTACCGGGTACAACTCGATGCGGGGCACGAAATCGTCGCCTACACCGCCGGCAAGATGAAAAAGAATCGCATCAAGACGCTCGCGGGAGACCGCGTGACCGTCGAGATGTCGCCCTATGATCTGGAAAAGGGCCGGCTGATCTTCCGCCACAAGGACGAGCGCCCCAGCTCGACCGGCGGACCTCCGCGTGGCGCAGCGCAGCGCGGCGGCCAGTTCCGGCGGCGCTAGAGCCTTGGGCGGAGCAATGGTTCCGCCCAACCCAGCGAATTGATCAACTCTTGCGCAATCAGCGACAATTCAGCGCGTCGGCCTCAAGCCGGCGCGTCAAAAAATCATGCGCCCTCGCGCAGCTCAGGATTGTTTTGCGCGGGCATTTCCAATAGTATATCCCGCAATCGATTTTCGGCCGGACGAGATTAGCTATTACCGGTACAGCCGGTTCAGACGCTGACGACCCTTCCAAAAATTCGATCTAACCAGCCCAGGAATCTGGGTTACGCATTTGATATCTGAGAAGGGAACTACCCCCGTGAGCATGGGAACCGTGAAGTGGTTTAACGCAACCAAGGGCTATGGCTTCATTCAGCCGGATGACGGCGGCAACGACGTGTTCGTGCACATCAGCGCCGTCGAGCGCGCTGGTCTCGGCACGCTGCGCGAAGGCCAGAAGATCTCCTACGAGATCGTGGCGGACCGTCGTTCGGGCAAGTCGTCGGCCGATAATCTCCGCGCCGCCAATTGAGCGACGCCAGGGTAATCGCCTGCGCGATTGCCCGCCTGGACAACGAAAGGCCGCCTTGCGCGGCCTTTTTTATTGCCTGCTTTTCGCTGCCTGAATGCCCATCGTCGCGCTCTGCTCGCCCGAAAGACCGCATGTCGCGCCGGTTCGCAGGCGCGTGCGACCGCGGCCCCGGGGGCGGGCGGGCTCGGTTGCGGCAGCCCTCACCTCAGCAGTAGGTCGCCGGGCTATACATCACACAGGTCGACTGCCGCGGGCGGGTATAGGCGACGTCGCTGAGATTGACGCCGGTCTTGCCCATGACGTAGCCGATCGTCGGAACGTACTGGTAGTTCACCTCGCTGAAGATCAGATAGGTGCCGGACACCAGCAATTCAGCCGGCACGCCGACCGTCATGCCGACGGTTCGCGGTGTCGACCCCTTGCTCCACTTCACCGTCGCCTGCTTGGTGGTGGGATCGACATAGAGCTCGGTGATCGTCGCATTCACCGGCGTGGTGGAATAGGGGTACATGATGCCGGTCGAGGCGGCGAAGAAGTTCGACATGTCGCTATCGCCGACCGTGGTCGATTGCGATGTCAGATCCGACAGGGTTCGCGCCATCAAGGTGACCTTGCGGTCGACGGCGATCGCCGAGCAGAATTCGACCGTGCCGAAGAACATCACCAGCATCAGCGGCACGATGAATGCGAATTCGGTGGCCGCGACACCGCGTCGATCGGCGGCAAAGGCGTCGATGCGACGCCACAGGCGCAGGCTCGAAGACATACCCGGCATTCTTCCCAACGGCATGATGAATTCCTGGTGTCCCTCTGAAGGAGCTCGCGAGAGCCTTGTCGTGAGAGCCGTGTTATGAATACGGCTCGTTCTTGAATGCGGCCGTGCCCACCAGCAGCCGCTTGCTGCCGCTCAGGTTGGCGATGTTGTAGCCGAGCCCCGTCACGAAGATCGGCCATTGATAGAACAGCCTGACGACGACGATGTCTCCGGCGGCACCCGGGCTGTAGGTCATGTTGTTGACGAAGTTGCCGCTGTTGTCGATCTGGTTGCTGATCGAGACGCTCCCGAACGAGGAGTAGCTCTTCACGTCGATATAGATCTTGTTGCAGTCGAACAGCGCGGGAACCTGGGTGCAGACGTAGCTCGCGAACTGCGCCTGCGTATAGGCGCCCTGTTGCGCCTGTCCGGTCAGGATCATGCGCGCCGAGTCCTGCGTGATCGTCTCGAGCACCTGCCCGGCAAAGAACATCAGCGCCGTTTCGATGATCGCGAACAGCAGCGCGAAGAAGACCGGCGCGACCAGCGCGAATTCGAGCGCGGCCGACGCCCGCCGGTTGCGTCGGAAGCGGCGCAGCATCCGGCGCATCGAAGCGGTCGAGGAGACGGGGGCTTGCATGGGTTCATCCGGACTGGAAAGGCACATCAATCTGAGCGAAAGGAATAGCGGAAACTCCTTGGGAAAGGGTTTCCCACGATGCGGACAGTATGGCCTGCCGCATCAACGTCCCGCTAACCGTGCTTGGGGGTTCGTACGCAGCCAGCCCTTCGAGACAGCGCGTCACCGCCCGATCCGATCATCGAAACCAAACGAGAAACCAAACGAATCGGGCGACCCAGCCGCAGCACCAGCGGCAAGGCTCGCCGCATCGTCGGCGCGGACACGCGTGGAGAGGCGGTCAGGCGCTGCCATCGACCCGGGCAGGCGTGGCAAGGCCAGCGCTCAGTTGGTCTTCGAGGCCGCCGCCGCGTTACCGCTCGCCGTGCTGGACATCGTTCCAGCCTGGTCGAGCACCGATTTGAAGTAGTTGTCGCCGTCGCCCAAGGTCACCCGGCGCTGGCAGATCGGCATACAGCTATAGGTCTCACGATCGACGCCGCGATACACCGTCACGAGCTGGTCGGTGGGCCCGGCGACCTGGATCTGGCGATCGATCAGCACCTGTCCGCCACGATCCATCGCAATGAAGTTGGTGGCGCCATAGCTCTTGCCGGTGACGACGATGATGCCGCCGCTCTGCAAGGTCACATCGGCAATCATCGGATTGCCGACGACGAGGGTCGCGACCCGGTCGGGCAGCTTGACCAGCTTGGCCTGGTCGACATTCACGGCGATGGCGGGATCAGGCTCCGCCAAGGCGGCAGCCGGCCACAGCAGCACCGCGGCGACAGCTGCCCGCAATGCGAAGGAAACACTAGGACGACGCGATACACAGAACGACATACTCAAACCCCGGGACATTGACGAGCCGTCTCAAGCGATACGCAGCGGTGACGGCGCCCGACGCGGCAAATCTGCGCTCAATTGGTGAATGATCTGCAAACGTCGCCATTTGGTCTGGGGCGGTTGCAAAACCCCTCATCGCCGGAACGGAAACGCGAGCTGGCCGCCGAACTCACCGGGCATCGTCGCCTCGTCCTTGCCGTAGGCCATGGGCAACTGCCCCGCCGGCATCCGGAACGTGCCGAACAGGATGTCCCAGATCGGGAACGTGCCGGCGAAGTTGGTATTGCCGCCCTGCTCCATCGACGTGTGGTGCCAGCGGTGGAAGACGGGCGTGGCGAGGACATATTTCAGCGGGCCCAGCGTCCAGTTGAGATTGGCGTGCACGAAGGCCGAATGGAACGTGGTGAATGGTCCGACCCAGATCATGACATTGGGCGAGATGCCGGCCATCAAGAGGATGACGTCGACCGCGATCGTGCCGAGGATCAGGTTGATCGGATGGAAGCGGGCAGCCGAAATCCACTCCAGATCCTCCGACGAGTGGTGAACCGCGTGGTATTTCCAGAACTCGCCGCCATGGAACAGACGATGCGTCCAGTACAGCATGAAGTCGGAGAGCACGAGGAAGAGCATCCCCTGCAGCCATTCGGGAAGCTGCGCCAGCGGGCCGTGCCCGTTCTCATAGAAGGCGATCAACTCGTCGGCGTCGCGGATCTTGAAGAGAACGCTGGCGCCGAGCACGAGAAAGCCGATGCGGAGCACCCGGGCGAACACCGGCACGAAGAACCAGTAGACCACGTCGGTGACGAGCTCGCGCTTCTGCCACCACGGCTTGCCGGGATTGCAGGCCCAGAAGTGACTGAGCACCGAGAACACCACCGCCAGCACCAAGGTGATCGGCAACACCTTCTCGATGGTCTGGCCGAGCATCAGCGCGACTTCCCATGGCAGACCGGACATCATATTCCTCATCTCGTGAACTGTTCCGAGGGGTACTCCTTGGCGCTTAAGGAGCCGTGAACCTCGGCGCCGGCAAGACCGCTCTGCCTATCGGCCCGGCGCGATCGACACCGAGCCACATGCTCCGCCAGCCAGGTCGACACGGCCATATGCATATAGTGGGGAATGCGGAGCAGGCCCCGCGATGGACCGGTCGGGCATGACGGCTGAAACCCTGCGCTCATCTTTTCAACGAGACCGACCGCGGCGTGACCATGCATCATTTCGAATGATCGCGCCGCGCTTCATCCTATGTTTACTCTGCACAATAACAGCCATTTGTCGCCGTGTTTCGGCGACCGAATTAACTACGCCGAAATTCCTGCCCCCTAGGGTGGCCGCATGGTCACGGTGCTGAGAACGCCGCAACGACCAGAGTTTGTTCGACCAGCCACGTGTACATGGAGTTACCTATGAAGAATCTTCTTGCTCGCTTCGTGAAGGATGAATCCGGCGCGACCGCGATCGAATACGGTCTGATCGCCGCCGGCATCTCGCTCGCGATCATTGCCGCGGTGAACGGTCTCGGCTCCAGCCTGAGCTCCAAGTTCGGCGCGATCAACACCTCGCTGAAGTAAGCGGTCGTCACGGCCGAGCAAAGAAGGCCCCGGACATCCGGGGCCTTTATCATTTCCACATTCAGCTTCGCGGCGTTCAGTGATGCGTAACCACGTTTTGTCCGCAGCCGCGTCCCGGCCCCCGCCCAGCGGGGCCGACGTCGCCTTGCGTTGGATCTGCGGCGGCCTCGGCCTGTCCATCCTCGCTCTCGCGGCCCGCATCGTCAGCGTCTGGTGAGATCGACAACCAGCCGGCCATTCCGGCTGTTTCCCGATCGTTTATTTCTTGCAGCTAGACTCTGGCGCAGCGGCGCACCCATGCGCCGCGTCGATGCCATTGAGAGCCCATGCCCCTCGATCTCGCGCGCCTTCTGCTGTTTCCGGCCCTGATGGCCTTTGCCGCGGCGAGCGATTTGTTCACGATGACCATTTCGAACCGGGTCTCCCTTGCGCTCGTCGCCGGCTTTCTGGTTCTGGCGCCGCTGAGCGGCATGAGCATGGCTGACATGCTCATGCACCTCGGCGCAGGCGCGACCCTGCTGGTGATTGCTTTCACCTGCTTTGCATTCGGCTGGATCGGCGGCGGTGACGCCAAGGTCGCATCCGCCGCCGCCCTGTGGTTCGGCTTCGCCCACCTGATGAACTACCTGTTGTACGCCTCGATCTTCGGCGGCGTGCTCACTCTCGCCCTCATGCAGTTCCGGCAATGGCCGTTGCCCTACATGCTGGCGGGACAACCCTGGCTTGCACGCCTGCACGCCAAGGAGAGCGGCGTGCCCTATGGCATCGCGCTCGCCCTGGGCGCTCTGATGGTCTATCCGGAGACCGATTGGGTGAAGGCGATCGACGCTGCGCGTCTTGCATTGCTCTGAAAGCACCGTGTCAACGCGGTGTTAAGGCGATTTAGATACGCCTCATTAACCATGCTTTGACGAATAACTGCTCAACTCCCATCACGGCGGCGGAAACGTCGCGGCGTCATGTGGAAAGTGAAGCGTATGAATACCGCACGCATTGTGGTTCTGACCATCGCTGTAGGCGCTGGCGGCGTGGCCGCATATCTCGCGAGCGGGTCCGACGACCGGCCGGCTCAAGTTGCCGCGCCCGCGCCGCAGATGCCCACCGTCGACGTTCTCGTCGCCAAGGGCGACATCGCCCTCGGCCAATCGCTCAAGCCCGAAGATCTGCAGTGGCAGAGCTGGCCGGCGGCCACGGCCAGCTCCAGCTTCATCCGGCGCAGCGAGCGGCCCGAAGGACAGACGCAGATCACCGGCACGATCGCGCGGGCGCCGTTCATTGCCGGCGAGCCCATCCGCGAACAGAAGCTCGTCAAGGCCGACGGCTCGGGCTTCATGGCCGCGATCCTGCCCGCCGGCATGCGCGCCGTTTCCACCGAGATTTCTCCGGAGACCGGCGCCGGCGGCTTCATCCTGCCGAACGACCGCGTCGACGTGATCCTGTCCAAGCGCGAGCGCAATCCGGATCAGCCCAACGCGGGCGACGTCGTCAGCTCCGATATCATCCTGTCGAACATCCGCGTGCTGGCGATCGATCAGGCTCCGAAGGAAAAGGACGGCCAGACCACGGTGGTCGGCAAGACCGTCACGCTGGAGCTGAAGCCGGAACAGGCCGAGACGCTCGCGCGTGCCCGTCAAACCGGAACGCTGTCCCTGGCGCTCCGCAGCATCGCCGACGTCAACGTGGCCGAGCATCGCACGGACGAGACCAGCCGCAAGCGCAGCGACAGCGTTGCCGTCGTCCGCTTCGGCATTCCCAGCACGATGACGACGCAGAAGTGAGCAAGAGGACCACCAAGATGACCTGCAGCGAAAATCAGCGGAAGATGCGGACCCTGTTGGTCCGCGCGCTGTCGTTTTCGGCCGCCGCTGCGCTGACCCTCAATCCGGCGATCGCGCCGGTGATCGCGGCAGACTACCGCCCGGCGACCGCAGCTGCCGCGGACGGCCAGATCAATGCACGCTTTCTTGCGCTCGGCATCGGCAAGTCCGTCGTCATCGATCTGCCGCGCGACATCAAGGACGTTCTCGTCGCCGATCCGAAGATCGCGAATGCCGTCGTGCGCTCCGCCCAGCGCGCCTACATCATCGGTGCGGCGATCGGCCAGACCAATATCGTCTTCTTCGACGCGCAGGGCCAGCAGATCGCGGCCTACGACATCGCGGTCAAGCGCGACCTGAACGGCGCGCGGGCGGCGCTGAAGCAGTTGCTGCCGAATGCCGATATCCAGATCGAAGGCCTCGCCGACAGCATCGTGCTGACCGGCTCGGCGTCGAGCCAGATCGAAGCCCAGCAGGCCGGCGAACTCGCCGCCCGGCTCGCCGGCGGCGCCGACAAGGTCGTCAACTCGATCACCGTGCGCGGCCGCGACCAGGTCATGCTGAAGGTGACGGTCGCCGAGGTGCAGCGTTCGATCGTCAAGCAGCTCGGCATCGATCTCTCCGGCCAGCTCAACTATGGAACGGCCGTCGTCAAATTCGCCAACTCCAATCCGTTCACGGCCTATGGCAGCAATCTGGTCTCGAACAATGCCGTGAGCGCAGCGTTCGGAGCGGCCCCGACGGTGCAGGCGACGCTGCGCGCGATGGAGAACGCGGGCGTGATCCGTACCCTCGCGGAACCCAATCTGACCGCCATCTCGGGCGAGTCCGCGACCTTCATCGCCGGCGGCGAGTTTCCGGTTCCTGCCGGCTACTCCTGCGATCCGACGACCCATGTCTGTACGACGCAGATCAGCTTCAAGAAGTTCGGCATCTCGCTCAACTTCACGCCCGTCGTGCTCAGCGAGGGCCGGATCTCGATGCGGGTGATGACCGAGGTCTCGGAGCTCTCAAACGAGAACTCGATCACGCTGTCGCAAGCCGTCAGCTCGACGACGGTCAACTCGTTGACGGTTCCTTCGATCAAGACCCGGCGCGCCGAGACCACGCTGGAAATTCCCTCCGGCGGCGCCATGGCGATGGCCGGCCTGATCCAGCAGCAGACCAAGCAGGCGATCAGCGGCATGCCGGGCCTGATGCAGCTGCCGGTCCTCGGCGCGCTGTTCCGCAGCCGCGACTACGTCAACAACCAGACCGAATTGATGGTTCTGGTGACGCCGTTCGTCGTCCGCGCCGTGGCACAGAAGGATCTCTCCCGCCCAGACGACGGCTTTGCGGCCGCGTCCGACCCCCAGGCCGATCTCCTGGGCAGCATCAACCGCATCTACGGCGTACCCGGCCGGGCCGAACCCGGACGCAACTATCGCGGCACCTATGGCTTCATCACGGACTGAGCCGGGACAAGGACCTGCAACGATGACCATCACATCCAGCCCCGCTCGATACCGCCGCCTGCCCCTTGCCGCAGCGCTCGCCGGAGCCGCAGCCCTGCTCGGCGCCTGCAACTACACCAGAGACGCTGCCACCACGGCGAGCATCCCGGACGACTACCGACTGCGCCACCCGATTGCGATCCAGGAGGCCCCGGACTCCCTGGTGGTCTTCGTCGGCCAGGGCCGTGGCGGCCTGACCGCCGAGCAGCGCGCCGACGTGATGGGACTGGCCCAGGGCTGGATTCGCCAAGGCACGGGCGCGATCAGCGCCGACGTGCCGAGCGGCACCCCCAATGCACGGGCGGCCGCCGACTCGATGCGGGAGATCCACTCCCTGCTTGCCGCCGCCGGCGTTCCGCCGCACGGCATCACCGTACGCAATTATCAGCCGAAGGACCCGCGCCAGATGGCCGCGATCCGGCTGAGCTATCCTAAAATGTCGGCCACGGTCGGGCCCTGCGGCGTCTGGCCGGACGACCTCGGGCCGTCGATCAAGAACAAGAACTGGTTCGACAACAAGCCTGACTGGAACTACGGCTGCGCCTACCAGCGCAACATGGCGGCAATGGTCGCAAACCCGTCTGATCTCGTGCAGCCGCGATCCGAAACGCCGTCCTATACCACCCGGCGCACGGCGTTGTTCGACAAATATCGCAAGGGACAATCAACCGCGATCACGTATCCAGAGGCCGACAAGGCCAAACTCAGCGACACAGGCAAATGATCAGCTACGCCCGACAGACCCAAGAGGAGCAGCCTGACGTCGTGCCGCCGCCGGCCGACGATCACATCGCGCCCGCGCCGCGCGTGTCCGTGCAGGCGTTCTGTGAGACGGTGGAAACCGCCGCGACGGTTCAGGCCGCCGGTGAGGACCGGCGCCTCGGCAAGGCGCATCTGAAGGTTCAGATGGGCGGCATGGCGGCGGCGATCGAGGCCTACCGGTCGGCACCGACCCCGAACGTCATCATCCTGGAGACGGATGCGCGCACCGACATCCTGGCAGGCCTGGATCAGCTCGCCACGGTTTGCGACCCGGGCACGCGCGTCGTCGTGATCGGCCGCGTCAACGACGTCACGCTGTATCGCGAGCTGGTGCGGCGCGGCGTCAGCGACTATGTGCTGTCGCCGGTGACGCCGATCGACGTCGTCCGCTCGATCTGCAACCTGTTCTCGGCGCCAGAGGCCAAGGCCGTCGGGCGCATCATTGCCGTCGTCGGCGCCAAGGGTGGCGTCGGAGCTTCGACCCTCGCCCATAACATCGCCTGGGCGATCGCGCGCAACCTGTCGATGGATTCCGTCGTGGCCGACCTTGATTTGGCGTTCGGCACCGCCGGCCTCGACTACAACCAGGATCCCGCGCAGGGCATCGCGGACGCGGTGTTCTCGCCGGACCGGATCGACATCGCCTTCATGGACCGGCTGTTGTCGAAATGCACCGATCATCTGAGCCTGCTGGCCGCGCCCGCGACGCTCGACCGGGTCTACGATTTCGGCGCCGAGGCATTCGATGCGGTCTTCGACACGCTGCGGGCCTCGATGCCCTGCATCGTGCTCGACGTTCCGCATCAATGGGCAGGCTGGACCAAGCGGGCGCTGATCTCCGCGGACGACATCCTGATCGTGGCGGCGCCGGATCTCGCCTCGCTGCGCAACACCAAGAACATGTTCGATCTCCTCAAGGCCGCCCGGCCGAACGATCGCATGCCGCTCTACTGCCTGAACCAGGTCGGCGTTCCCAAGCGGCCCGAGATCAATGCGAGCGAGTTCGCCAAGGCGATCGAAAGCCCGCCGATCGCCACGATCCCGTTCGAGCCGCAGATCTTCGGCGCCGCTGCCAACAACGGCCAGATGATTGCGGAAATGTCTCCCAGTCATCGGACGACGGAGATGTTTCTCCAGATTGCGCAGCGGCTCACCGGCCGCAGCGAGACCAAGAAGCCGAAAGGCTCCTTCCTGTCGCCTCTGCTGGACAAGCTGAGGGCGAAGTAGGCACGCGTGGAGTTCTAAGTCGTGTTTGGTAAGCGTAGCGGATTGGACAACGATACCAGGACCCTCAGGCCGGCTGCGCCAGCGCCCGAGCCGGCGCCGGCAGCACCACGCGCGGCGTCTCCGGCCGTGCCGTCGCCACCTCTGGCTCCGACCCGGCAGGCTCCGCCGCCGCCGCCACCGGTTGTCGAGGCCCGGCGTTCGGACAGTTACTATCAGGTCAAGGCGACGATCTTCGGGGCGCTGATCGAAGCGATCGATCTCGCTCAGCTGGCCAAGCTCGACGGCGAATCCGCGCGCGAGGAAATCCGCGACATCGTCAACGAGATCATCGCGATCAAGAATATCGTGATGTCGATCGCCGAGCAGGAAGAGCTGCTCGACGATATCTGCAACGACGTGCTCGGCTATGGCCCGCTGGAGCCGCTGCTGTCGCGCGACGACATCGCCGACATCATGGTCAACGGCGCCGGTACGGTCTTTATCGAAGTCAACGGCAAGATCCAGCGCACGGGCATCCGGTTCCGCGACAACCAGCAGCTCCTGAACATCTGCCAGCGCATCGTCAGCCAGGTCGGCCGCCGCGTCGACGAATCCTCGCCGATCTGCGACGCGCGTCTCGCCGACGGCTCGCGCGTCAACGCCATCGTTCCGCCGCTTGCGATCGACGGCCCCGCGCTCACCATTCGAAAGTTCAAGAAGGACAAGCTGACCCTCGATCAGCTGGTCAAGTTCGGCGCAATCTCGCCGGAGGGCGCAGAAATCCTGCAGATCATCGGCCGCGTCCGCTGCAACGTGCTGATCTCCGGCGGTACCGGTTCGGGCAAGACCACGCTGTTGAACTGCCTGACCAACTATATCGATCACGACGAGCGCGTCATCACCTGCGAGGACGCCGCCGAGCTCCAGCTGCAGCAGCCACACGTGGTGCGCCTCGAAACCCGGCCGCCCAACATCGAAGGCGAAGGCCAGGTGACGATGCGAGAGCTGGTGAGAAACTGCCTGCGTATGCGACCCGAACGCATCATCGTCGGCGAGGTCCGCGGACCCGAGGCCTTCGACCTGCTGCAGGCCATGAACACCGGTCACGACGGATCGATGGGCACGCTGCACGCCAACAACCCGCGCGAAGCCTTGTCCCGCTGCGAATCCATGATCACGATGGGCGGCTTCTCGCTGCCGTCACGGACCATCCGTGAGATGATCTGCGCCTCGATCGACGTCATCGTCCAGGCGGCGCGCCTGCGCGACGGCTCCCGCCGCATCACGCACATCACCGAGGTGATGGGCATGGAAGGCGACACCATCATCACCCAGGACATCTTCCTCTACGACATGATCGGCGAGGACGCGAACGGCAAGATCATCGGGCGCCACCGCTCGACCGGAATCGGCCGGCCGCGGTTCTGGGAGCGTGCGCGCTACTACGGCGAAGAGAAGCGGCTTGCGGCTGCACTCGACGCCGCCGAAGTCGCGAGCAAGGACTGAGGAGAGACCCCATGAAGCTTCAGGCTCTCGCCCTTGCCTTCCTCGCCGCCACCGCGATCGGCGGCATCGCCTGGGTGTTCCTTTATCCCCTGCTGTCGGGTGAGCGGAAGGCCGAGCAGCGGCGCAGCACCGTCGCCAAGTCCGAGCCGGTGGTCCGCCAGGCCGAACGCAGTCAGCGCTCGCGCCGGGAGCAGGTCGAGTCGTCGCTGAAGGATCTCGAGGCGAAGGCCCAGAAGCAGAGCAAAGTCCCGCTGAATATGCGGATTTCGCAGGCTGGGCTCGACTGGACCGTGCAGAAGTTCTGGATCGTTTCCGGCGTCCTAGGCTTCGTCGTCTGCGCGGTCGCCTTCTTCGCCGGTGGCGGCCCGCTCGGCGCGCTCGGGCTCGGCTTCGCTGCAGGTCTCGGTTTGCCGCGCTGGATCCTCGGCTACCTCAAGAAGCGGCGCGAGAAGAAATTCCTGGCGGCGTTGCCGGACGCCGTCGACGTGATCGTGCGCGGCATCAAGGCGGGCCTGCCGCTGTTCGAATCGATCAAGGTCGTCGCCGCCGATGCGCCGGAGCCCTTGCGCAGCGAGTTCCTCGCGATCATCGAGACCCAGGCGATCGGCATGCCGCTCGGCGAGGCCTGTGCGCGGCTGTATGAGCGTATGCCGCTGCCGGAAGCCAACTTCTTCGGCATCGTCATCGCGATCCAGCAGAAGTCGGGCGGCAACCTCTCCGAGGCTCTCGGCAACCTCTCGAAGGTGCTGCGCGACCGCAAGAAGATGAGCGAGAAGATCCAGGCGATGTCGATGGAAGCCAAGGCCTCCGCGGGCATCATCGGATCGCTGCCGCCGATCGTGATGCTGCTGGTCTATCTGAGCACGCCCGACTACATCTCGCTGCTCTGGACCCATCCGACCGGCCAGCTGATGCTGGTCGGCTGCGTGATCTGGATGTCGATGGGCATCCTGGTCATGAAGAAGATGATCAATTTCGATTTCTGAGGTGGACCATGGTCGACTTTCTGGTCACCAAGCTGCACGACCCGCACTTCATGACGATGTTCTTCGCCGCCATCGCGGCGACGGCCACCGTCTATACGCTGATCATGCCGCTGTTCGCGGGCGAAAACCTGAACAAGCGCATGAAGGCGGTCGCCAGCGAACGCGAGCGGATCAAGCAGCGTGAGCGCGAGCGGTTGAACGCCGGCGAGAAGGTCTCGCTGCGGCAGACGCCGAAGCAGCTCATCTCTCGTGTCGTGGAGGATTTCAACCTCACCAAATGGCTCGCCCAGGAAGCGGCCCGCGAGAAGCTCATCATGGCGGGCTACCGCGGCCAGGCGCCCTACATCACTTTCCTGTTCGCGCGCATGGTGACGCCGCTGGTGCTGTTCGTCGGCTCCGTGCTGTACGTCTTCGTGATCGCGCATCTGCAGAAGTCGATGCCGGTCAAGATCGGCATCTGCGTCGGCATGGCCTATCTCGGCCTGCAGGCGCCGATGCTGTTCCTCAGCAATGCGATCTCCAAGCGCCAGTTGTCGATCAAGCGCGCCTTTCCCGACGCGCTCGACCTGCTGCTGATCTGCATCGAGTCCGGCATGTCGATCGAGGCCGCCTTCCGCCGGGTGGCGATCGAGATCTCGAGCCAGTCGATCGCGTTGTCGGAGGAGTTCACGCTGACCACCGCGGAGCTCTCCTACCTGCAGGACCGCAAGGTCGCCTATGAGAACCTCGCCCGCCGCACCGGCCTGGAGGGCGTGAAGTCGGTCTGTCTCGCGCTCCAGCAATCGGAGCGATACGGCACGCCGCTTGGGCAGTCGCTGCGCGTGATGGCGCAGGAAAATCGCGATATGCGCATGAACGAGGCCGAGAAGAAGGCCGCGGCGCTGCCGCCGAAGCTGACGGTGCCGATGATCCTGTTCTTCCTGCCGGTGCTGTTCGTGGTCATTTTGGGACCAACCGGCATCAAGGTCGCGGCCATGCAGTAGTAGACGTAGACCGCTCGCGAGAAATTTCGCTTGCGGTCGCGGCTCTACCCTGGAAGCTAGGCGGAGCATGATCGAGGTCTCCGCCTGATGTCCGACAAGCTCCGCCGCGCCGATGGCGCCCGCGTTCTGGCCGATCTGAACGCGCTGCGTGCCTTCGGCACCTACAAGACCGGCGTGCACCGGCCGACCTTCTCCGACGCCCACCGGCAGTCGCTGGCCTGGCTCGCCGAGCGCCTGCCCGACGCGCAGCTGACGCCTGATATCGACGGCATCGGCAATGTGCTCGGCACCAGCGCCAAGCCGGGACGCAAGCTGCTGGCGGGCTCGCATCTCGAGAGCCAGAACCAGGCCGGCTGGCTCGACGGCCCGCTCGGCGTCGTCTACGCGCTGGAGGCGGCGCGCGTGCTCAATCCAGACCCGTCCATCGACGGTGCGGTGGAGGTCGCCTCCTGGTGCGACGAGGAGGGCCACTTCGGCAGCATGCTCGGCAGCCGCTCGTATGTCGGCGACGTCAGCGAGGCCGACATCGATGCTGCCCGCGACCGCAGCAGCCCGCGCACGATGCGCGAGGCGCTTGCCGAGATGGGCCTCGCCGGACGGCCGCGCCTGCAGGCCGAGCGCGGCCGGTATATCGGCTATCTCGAAGCTCATATCGAGCAGGGCGACACGCTCGAGGCGAGCGGGCTCAAGATCGGTGTCGTCACCTCGATCGTCGGCATCTGGCAATACCGCATCACCTTCACCGGCGAGCAGAACCATGCCGGCACGACGCGGATGGCGGTGCGCAAGGATGCCGGGCTCGCGCTCGCCAAGTTCTGTGTGGCGATCGATGCGCGCTTTCCGGCCGCCTGCGGCCCGCGCACGGTGTGGACCACGGGACGCATCACGCTCGATCCGGGCGCACCGAGCATCATCCCCGGCCAGGCCGAGATGCTGTTCCAGATCCGCGACGACAATGCCGCCGTGGTCGACCGGCTCGAGGAGCTGCTGCGTGAGATGGCTGCGCAGGCGTCAGACGCAGGTCCCTGCCATGTCGCCGTCGAGCGCATCCGCATCGGCGCGCCGGCCATGATGGACGGCACGTTCCAGGATGCGATCGAGGCCGCCAGCCGCGATCTCGCTGCCGGCAAGTCGCTGCGGATGCCGAGCGGCGCCGGACACGACGCGCAGGTGCTGGCCACCATCATGCCGGCCGGCATGCTGTTCGTGCCGTCGATCGGCGGCATCAGCCATCACTGGACCGAGAACACGGCCGACGCCGACATCGTCACCGGCGCCGACGTGTTCGTCGACACCTGCCGCCGCCTGCTCACAGGCGCGACACGATAGGGCACGCCGTCAGTCCGGCGGGTTGAGCGCGGCCATCGGCGCCGCGTTGCGCGCCTTGCCCTTGCCCTGGCTCTGCCCCTGAATCATCTGCTTGAGATAGGCGACGTTGGCGGCGGCCTCGTCCGGCGGCAGGTCGGCTCGTGCGATCTGCTCGGCCTCCGCGAAGCGTCCCTGCAGGCCGACGACGAGCGCGAGGTTCTGGCGCACCCGCGCGTCCGCCCGCTGCGAGCCATAGGCCTGGCGCAGCACCTCCTCGGCCTTCGGCAGCTCCCGTGTCAGCATGTAGGACAGGCCGAGATTGGACAGCACCGAGGGCTCGCCCGGCACGATCTTCAGCGCGCTGTCGTAATAGCGCCGCGCCTCGTCGTGGCGGCCCATCTGGTCCAAGACCGTGCCCTGCACCGACAGCAGCTTCCAATCGGGATTGTCGGGCGAGTGCGCGCGCGACAGCACGTCGAACGCCAGCTTGAAATTGCCGTTGTCGGCGAGTGCACGTCCGTAGGCCGCGAGCACGGTCTTGTTGCCGGCGTTGGCGAGCGTGGCCTGCTCGAGCACCGCGACCGCCTGCTCGCGCTGGCCGTTGTTGCGCAGCGCCTGGCCATAGGCGAGCGCGATGGCGGCATCCTTCGGGTTGGCGCGGTAGCGCTCGCCATAGACCTCGACCGCGCGCTGCGGGGTCGCGGGCGGCGGCGGCTCGGCCCGGCTGCGCAGCGAGCCCGTGACGTCGGACATGGTCTGGCAGCCGCCGAGGCCCGCAGCGACGAGCGCGGCGAGGGCAACGGACGCGAGGAGCCGGGGAATGGGAGGCGCTTGACGCATGTCACTTGGACTCGAACGGGCGAATTGAACGCGCCAGCAATAAACTGTTAACGCTAACAGCCGGTTAATGGCGTGTTCCAGGCGCAGCCGTCACATTTGCGTCGGCTTGCAGGCGATGCGGCCGGCGCGATTGCAGCGGCCTTCAAACTCTGCGAAGTCTGGCTGCCGCGCGCCAGTTAGGGAACCATTAGGCATGCCGTCGATGTTCGAGACCGCCTCCACAACGTCCGCCATCCCGATTACCTTCGTAACGAAGGCGAGCTGGCCGGGGATCAAGGAGAGCCTGTCGGTTGAAGCGCGCAACTTCGCCGAGGCCAACGTCTACACCGCCAAGCCCGGCAGCTATCTGGCGCTGCCCGCCGCCGACGGCCGCATCGCGCAGGTCCTGTTCGGCATCGAGGACGACGACGCCGGGCACCGCGATCTGTTCCGGCCGGGCGCCCTGCCCGGCCTGCTGCCCGCCGGCACCTACCGCTTCGCCAATGCGCCGCATGATGCACGGCTCGCCGCGCTCGCCTTCGCGCTCGGCAGCTACCGCTTCGGCCGCTACCGCAAGACCGAGACGCCGGAGGTTCGCCTCGTTCCGCCGGATGGCGTCGACGCCGCCGAGCTGAACCGACTTGCCGACGCGGCGACATTGGCGCGCGACCTGGTCAACACGCCGTCCAACGACATGGGGCCCGAGGAGCTCGAGGCCGCTGCAAAGCAGCTCGCCGACCGCTTCGGCGCCCGCTTCAGCAGCGTCGTCGGCGACGATCTGCTGCGCCAGAACCATCCGCTGATCCATGCCGTCGGCCGCGCCTCGACCCGCGCGCCGCGCCTGATCGAGCTCGTCTGGGGCGATCCATCGCATCCCAAGGTGACCCTGGTCGGCAAGGGCGTCTGCTTCGACACCGGCGGGCTCGACCTGAAGCCGTCGAGCAGCATGCTCCTGATGAAGAAGGACATGGGCGGCGCCGCCAACGTGCTGGCGCTGGCGCAGATGGTGATGGATGCCAAGCTCAAGCTGCATCTGCGCGTGCTGATTCCAGCGGTCGAGAACGCGGTCGCCGGCAACGCCTTCCGTCCGCTCGACGTGTTTCCCTCGCGCAAGGGCATCACGGTCGAGATCGGCAACACCGATGCCGAGGGCCGGCTGGTCCTGGCTGACGCGCTGGCGCTGGCCGACGAGGACAAGCCCGACCTGCTGATCGACATGGGCACGCTGACCGGCGCGGCGCGCGTCGCGCTCGGTCCCGATTTGCCGCCATTCTACACCCAGGACGAGGCGCTCGCAGCCGATGTCGCGCGCTGCGCTGCCGCCGAGAACGATCCGCTGTGGCGCATGCCGCTGTGGGCGCCCTACGACTCGTGGCTCGACTCCAAGGTCGCGACCATCAACAACGCGCCCTCGGGCGGCTTCGCCGGCTCGATCACCTGCGCGCTGTTCCTGCAGCGCTTCGTCGAGCACGCGAAGAGCTGGCTGCATCTCGACATCTTCGCCTGGACGCCGTCCGCCAAGCCGGGCCGGCCCGAGGGCGGCGAATGCCAGGCGGCGCGTGCGCTCTACAAGCTCCTGAGCGAGCGCTATGGCTGATCCGCGCCTCACGCCTGCGCGCGGCGACATCGCTGCGAAGCATCTCGAAGGCCAGGTCACGGCCGCGCGCTTCGTCGAGGGCGAGATGCTGGCGGTCGTCGATTCCATCGCGCCGCTACGTCAGCAGCCGTTCTCCGGCGCCGAGCTGGCGACGCAAGCGCTGAGGGGCGAGCGCGTCACGATCTATGATCGCAACGGCGAGGGCTGGGCCTGGGGCCAGCTCGCGGCCGACGGCTATGTCGGCTGGCTGCCGGAGTCTGCGCTGGCGGCGCCCGCCGCAGCACCGACGCACAAGATCAGCGCCGTGCGCAGCTTCGCGTTCCCCGGACCGTCGATCAAACTGCCGCCGGTCGCGACGCTGGTGATGGGCTCGACCATCGCGGTCGCGCGCGAGGACGCGAGCTTCGCCGTGACGGCCGATGGCTGGTTCGTGCCGAAGCCGCACGTGGCGCTGCTCGGTGCCATCGAGCCCGATTATGTCGCGGTCGCCGAACGCTTCGTCGGCACGCCCTATCTGTGGGGCGGCAAGAGCAGCCTCGGCATCGACTGCTCCGGCCTGGTGCAGGTGTCGTTGAATGCTGCGGGTGTGCCGTGCCCGCGCGACAGCGACATGCAGCTCGCCGCGCTGGGGCGCTTGCTCGACGGGGGAGAGCCGCTTCGCCGCGGCGATCTGATGTTCTGGAGGGGCCACGTCGCCATCGTGCGCGATGCTGACACGATCGTCCACGCCAACGCGTTTCATATGGCCACGCAGATCGAGCCGATCGGCGAAGCGATTGCCCGTATCAAGGCGAGCGGGAGCGATGTGCTCGCGATCAAGCGGCTGGATTGACTCGCCTCATCGCGCTGGCGCGTCCTCCCGATGAGGTTTTGAGACGCAGGCTCCCTCCTCCGTCATTGCGAGCGTAAGCGAAGCAATCCAGAGTCCCGCCCACGACTCTGGATTGCTTCGCTGCGCTCGCAATGACGCGGAGAGAGCGGCGCAAGAGTCCGATATACCTATCAAACAGCAACAGGCCGCGCCAAACAGCAGGGCAAGCATCCGCATTCTCGCGGCCGCATCGGTCCGAGTCCTGCTGCAATCATCCGCCCTCGAAAACATGAGAGGGCGCAGGGAAGGCCGGGTGCCGACCGCACCCGTGGTTGCGTGCAACAAGCACGCGGTAGTCACCACAGGTACGGGCCGAACATCCGGCCTTCCCTGCGCGATGTTTTGCGACTTACTTCGTGATCTCCCCAGGGACCGGCTTTCTTGCCCCTGTCGGCCGCAGGCCTCATCGGCTCCCGCGACCTTGACGCCAGCATCGGGGCGCCAGGACCACACGACTTCGCCGTCCGCATGACACCGTTCGTCGGTGCGCGAATGCACACTGCAGCATCATCGCGGCCATCGCATCCCGCACCCGACGTCCGTGACGACGCGTACGTCCCTCTCGTGGGGCAGGACGAGGCGGAGTATGCACGATTTCCGAAAAAAAGAAAGATGAATATTTTTCGCGAGAGGACTGGACAGGCGTTTGCGGACCGCGCCCGTCGGCCAAATCACCCGCAATCGCGTGGGTTCTCGCCGCAGCCCAAGAGATCTGAGATTCTGACTGCCGGCGCTTTTGGTAATTCGCCCGATCTCGAGAGTATAGCGACAGATTCGTGCCCGGCAGACGATTGCCGCTTCTGTGAAGGGTTTCGGATGCCGGCCGCATGATTGACGTCGCGGCATATTCGGGCGGCCGGCATCCGAAAGCCTCCAAGGGGGGAACCCGCGCATGGTGGGCAGGACTGATGCGGAGGCGCATTCCACCGGGCCGCTCGATGAGCGGCGGGCACGACGAGCAGCTTTGCAGAATGGCGGTTGTGCGGTCACGAGGTGTCGATCCTGATGGCGCTGGTTGGCGCAGTCGGTTGATGGCGCGGCTGCCGTCGCCTCTGTTGATCTAGCGCAAGGCTGGAATTGAGAAGAACGGCCACATTGAGAAGAACGGCCACGTTGATGCGACAGAGGGGCGGATCATGGGGCGCGCAGGACGCTGGCGGGTTCAAGGAGCGGCCATCGTCGCCGCGATGATTCTGCTGGCGTCGCCGGCGCGGGCGGGCTGCAGTCCAGAAGACATCGCGGATGCCTTTATCGGGACGCTGTCCGCCGCATATGTGTGCAAGTCGGTCTATGAGAATGACGCAAGCCGCTACGCAGCGATTGCACTGACCGCAGCACTCAGCGGCGTCGCCTTGTCAGGGTCGGACACGGGGAAAGGGCAAGCCCTGGTCAATCAATTCTGCGCAGAGGCGCAGGGCAACGCCGACCAAGTCGTCAGCAAGCTGAACACGATCTTTGGCAACGCGATCGCAGAAAATGTTCTCGGCGATCTTTCCAAGGAGCTCGCAGCCGTTGGCGCGGCCGCAGACGTCGTGAAATGCGCCTGCAAGAGCGAGCAGAGCACCGTTGGATTGGGTTCCGAAGTCGGCTCATGTCTTCAGGAGGCGCTGTGCTGGGGGCAGGAAAAGCTTGGCATGCAGTCCTGCGGCGATTGCGAGGTCCTTCCGCCTGTTCAAGCCACATGCGCCGCGATCAACGCGACGTGCGAAAAAGTACATTACATGGAGTGGTGGAGGTACCCGGAATGTCAAGGCATCGGCGGTCCCGGCTCGATCTTCAGCCCTTCCAGCAAAGGCGTCTATCAGGATCAATACGATCGATATGGCGTGGGCATGGTGGAAACCGGCGACGGGACGCTGGTGGTCACGGATCCCGGCGCCTATGCCTGCCACACAGGGAGCAGTTACTGCACCTGTCCGAAACCGATGGTGCCGCACTGGCAACAGGTCCCCAACCCCGGATCCGGCGATAGCAAGTACGTGTTCTCGTGCGATTGCCCGAAGGACACCCATCCCGGCGCGTTGAAGTCGGACGGGCTCTCCGAGTGCCTGTGCGACGACACCAACCAGGTGGCGGCTTTCGGCTTTGCGCCCTACGGCATGTGTCCGCCCGCGGCCTGCCCGGCCGGACAGACAAGACTCGGCGGCGACAAGAACAGCCCCTGTGTCACGCCCTGCTCCGACAAGAGCCAGGGAATGGCCTTTGACGGGAGCTGCTGCAATCCCGCGCAGATGACCAATTGTGGAGAATGTTGCCCGCCGGACACCGTGCCCAACGTCAAGACCGGCTCCTGCGAGCCACGGCCCAAGCAGCCGAAATGAGGCGGACCGACATGATCGAGCTTGGCCGACAGACGTCCTTGACAGCCGCCGTCCGTGCGATGCGGCGCCTCGCCTGGCTGCTGATCCTGCCTCTCGCACTCGGGGGGCCCGCGTTGGCGCAAACGCCGCCCGGCGTTTACACCCCCGGCGATGCTGCAGTCACCGGATTCTCCGGGGCTATTCGCCCGTTCGAGATCGAGCCCGGTCAGGATCCCGACGTTCGGACCATCATCGATCCTGGAGGGCCGTCGCTGCGCATCGTCGATCTAAGACGCATGGGCGGTCCGCCCCAGGCGCAATTGGTCGGTGCGCCGAAGCCGTTCACCGTCAGCGCGAAGTCGATCGGGCAGGTGTTTGGCGTCGCTCTGGACGACAGTTCCCCCGCCAACATTTTCGTCGCGGCGACATCCGCCTATGGTCTCTCGATCGTCGCGCCGGGACCTGAAGGTCGACCGCAACATGTCAGGCTCGGGACTAGCGGCGCGACCTTCATGTCGGCACAATGGGGTCCGGGCGGCGGCCCGGGATCGATCTGGAAGATCAATGGCGCCACCGGCGCGGTGACGCTGTTCGCGAATGTCACCACGGGCGACAAGGCCAATTCGGGCGCGGCGCTCGGGGGATTGGCCTATGATCCGGCGACCAAGTCTCTGTTCGTCGCCGACCGTGAGACCGGGCTGATCCATCGCTTCGGCCCGAACGGCGTCGACCTCGGTGTCTATGATCACGGCGTCGCCGGCAACGCAGCCGCGGGACTTCCGACGACGCCGGCGCCGGCCGGGCCAGGCGTCGATATTACGAATCCTCAATTCGA
The DNA here is from genome assembly GCF_032380995.1 of Bradyrhizobium sp. SZCCHNR2028. Lineage (NCBI taxonomy): Bacteria > Pseudomonadati > Pseudomonadota > Alphaproteobacteria > Hyphomicrobiales > Nitrobacteraceae > Bradyrhizobium > Bradyrhizobium sp. SZCCHNR2028. The sequence goes on from NZ_JAUHJF010000021.1 coordinate 49,490, forward strand.
CAGCGCGCAGCCCGAGACCTGGGGCTACGCGGCACCGGATCGGCGAGTGTTCGGCCTCGCCATTCGCGACCGCCGGCTCTACTACGCGGTCGCCGAGGGCTTGCGGGTGTGGTCGGTCGGGCTCAACGCGAACGGTTCGTTCGGTGCGGACGCCAGAATCGAAGTCGTCGCGCCGTCCGCCGCCGGCCCCACCGAGATCTCCAGGATTACTTTCGACGATGAGGGACGGATGTTTTTGGCCGAGCGGCCGGCGCCGACCGGGGCGCAGGATTTCGAGGCCTTGTCCGCGCCGTCGATCGGCCGCGTGCTGCGCTATACGCTGATCGGTGTCACTGAGATCAAGCAGCCGATCTGGCAGCCCTTGCCGGACGAATATGCGGTGGGATTCCCCGAACGTTTCCGCAATGGCAATGGCGGCGTCGCGATCGGCTACAGCTACGACATGGGCGGTACCATGAATCCGGCCTCCTGCGGCGGCTTCGTCTGGACCACCGGCGAACAATTGCGCCACGCCACCGATCCCAAGCTCGTGGCTCAACTCGGCCAGAACGACGCGCTTGCGATCGACGGACTGCAGGGGAATCCGATCTGGCGCATCCGCCGCGGCGATGAGCCACCGCTGCTCAGTTACTTCATCGACTATGCCGACGCGCCGCCCGATCTATCAGCTCGCGGGCACATGGGAGATATCGCCATCTTGCGCGCGTGTACAAGGGAAGCCGCACAGATACGGCTTGCGCCGCGTCCTGCCGGCGCGCCGCCTCCCGCCGGCATGCCGAAGCCGCCGGGTCTGCAGACCTGCAAGACCCATGTCTGCGGTTCGGACGGATCGGTTTGTCCGCCCAATCAGATCTGGATCATCAAGACCAAGAGCTGTGCGTCGAGCTGCGCCCCGCCCAATGTTCTGGTCAATGGCCAATGCTGCTCGCCCAAAGACCTGCAGCCGCGGGGCATCTGTTCGAACAACAATCCGTCGACTGATATCGCCAAGCCGATGTGCGGCGTCAACCAGACGGCGATCGGCCCGAACAATGAATGCTGCGAGAACAGCCAGATCTATTCCGGCCCGATTGGCCAACAACTTTGCTGCGGGACGACCGTGGTGAACGGCGTGTGCGATCCGTTGAAGCCGAAAATTCCGGACTGGAAATGCCCCAGCTGCTGTGCGCCCGGCTATGTGAAGATCGCCGGCAAGTGCTGTCTCAAGAGCCAGGCGACGTCGAAGGGACAGTGCTGCCCGGCCGGCCAGATTGCGAGCCCCGACGGCACGCTATGCATACCGCTGCACTGGCTGCCGAGACTTTCACAGTGTTGCGCCTCGGGCTTCTTGCCGACTGCGAATAGCAAATGCTGCGCGCCCGCGAATCTGACGACGAGCGGCGAGTGCTGCGCGGCCCCGGTCGACCCAAAGGATCGAAGCCAGTGCTCCAAGAAGATCGAGAAGAAGTCCACCACGGTCGTCCCCGTGATTCCGAAGCTGCCGACGACGTGCCAACCTGGTGAGCGGCGCAATGCCAACGGCGTGTGCGTGGCACGCAAACCGGGGGTGACGCGGGACCGGCGGGCGCCGGATGTCGGTCGCCCGATCGTCTGCCCCCCCGGTTGGGTTCCAGGGCCGCTTGGCGCGCGCTGCCGGCCGGCCGGCCGATTTGCGCCGCGCATGCCGGGGTTCAGACCGGTCCCCCCGCCCGGCATGATGATGCCGCGACGATGAAGGAAGCAGCGATGCACGAGGACACGAATTCGCAAATCATTACTGCACGCCAACTGCGGAAGTCGGCAGCCATATGGAGGATGACCGATGACCAATTTGATCCGTAGCGTTGCCACGGCGGCTGCCGTCTTCACGCTGTCTTTGCTTTGCGTGCAGCCCGGCCGAGCGGAGAGTTCGCGCAGCGACATCGAGGCGATCGTCAAGGACTATATAGCGACCCATCCCGAAGAAATCGAGCAGGTCGTGAAGGACTACCTCGCCAAGCACCCCGAGGCCGTGCAACAGGCCATCTCCGACCTGATCAAGAAGCGGCAAGCCGCGACGCCGGCGGCAGCGCCCGGTTCCGACAAGACTGCACTGGTCAAGCAAAATGCGCCGGCCTTGTTCGCGTCAGCGCACCAGGTCACGCTCGGCAACCCGCTGGGTGATGTCACCCTGGTCGAGTTCTTCGATTACAGCTGCGGCTACTGCAAGCGTGCGCTCGGCGATATACTCGAATTGTTGAAGAGCGACCCCAAGCTCAAGATCGTGCTCAAGGAATTTCCGATCCTCGGCCCCGGTTCGCTGGAGGCGGCGCGCGTCGCGGTAGCGGTACGCATGCAAGACCCGACGGGCGCGAAATACCTCGACTTTCATCAGCGGCTTCTCCAAAGCAGCGGACCCGCCGACAAGGCGCGCGCGTTGGCCATCGCGCAGACGATCGGTCTCGACGTTGCTCAGCTTGAAAAGGACATGGACAGCGTGGAGGTGCGCCAAAGCCTCGATGAGAGCGGCAATCTTGCGCAGAAGTTGGGATTGAACGGGACGCCGAGCTATGTCATCGGCGGCAATGTCATCGTCGGCGCGGTCGGACTTGCCACGCTGAAGGCCAAAATTCAGCAGGCTCGCCAGTAGTACGCTCCGATAGCGAAGATATGCATCGACGCCCGAGGTCTCGATTTGTGCAGCGCGCGAGTCTGCTGCTGTGAAGGGCTTCGGATGCCGGCCGCATGATTGACGGCGCGGCACATTCGGGCGGCCGGCGTCCGAAAACCTCCAAGGGAGGAAACCGCGCATGGTGGGCAGGACTGGTGCGACAGGCTCTATGGGGACTTGAGCGCTGCAGGCGAGCTGGCTGATTGAGCTCGAAATGGTGCAGCGAGCTTCGCGACGATGGCGAGGCGGGTGAATGAGCGGTGGATGGCATGGCAAGCGATCAATTGTCGGCGGATTGACGACGACAGATGGACGTTTGGGCGCATTCCACCGGGCCGGTCGATGAGCGGCGGGCACGACGAGCAGCTTTGCAGAATGGCGGTTGTGCGGTCATGAGGTGTCGATCCTGATGGCGCTGATTGGCGCAGTCGGTTGATGGCGCGGCGTTGCGCCTCGCGTGAAGTCGGTCTGCCTCGCGCTCCAGCAATCGGAGCGCTACGGCACCCCGCTCGGGCAATCGCTGACGACGCGTACGTCCCTCTCGTGGGGCAGGACGGGGCGGAGCATGCACGATTTCCGAAAATAAGAAACAGAAATATTTTTTCAGGAGGGGCTGGACGGGCTTTCGCAGACACGGCCCGTCGGGAAATCATTTTCCATGCCACGGGGGCGAACGATAGGGTCCTCGTGGCCCGCAAACGCGCTGAGCTACACTGACGGAATCACGATGTGTTTGTGTCCTGCGCAAATCGCTCGACGAGGTCGGACCAAAACGGAATGTGCTTGACTTGCGGAGGCCAGGGTTTGCTGCTCCAGCCCGTGAACTCTCGTTCGAAATAGTCGTTCAGATTGGCACCATAGTAGATGGCGTCGACGCCGTAGATCGAAAAGACCGGGTTACCTGACTCATGCGGCTGCTCAGGCAAATATCGGTGAGCAATCAACGGAATTAGTTTTGGCGCCCGGGACACGATTTCCCGAAGCGCCTCTTCCCGGGCGCGTGCGGTCAAAGGTAGCCTTCCCCATTCCGACCACCACAATTGTCCGTTCTCGACAGAGTGACGAAGACTTTCAAACGGCCATTCAAGCGCTCGTCTTATCGCACGATCGTCCGTCCAGTCGTGTCCATTCGTCGGCCGCCTTCGTCTCAGAAGCGCCATCAAATCGGGAGGAAAGACCAACCCAAATCGACGTTGCGCCCTGTCGAGCTCGGATTGCGTATATCCCTTGGTCCAACGAACCGTGTCCCTGCCGGACATTCCTATTGCTTCCGTTTGCTTCGGCCTCTCTCGATCGCAGGATCGCGCCGATGCAGGTTGGAGACGCGCGAATGTATCAAATTCGTCTTGGCCCATTCCGGACACATTGATCGGCTCCACGGTACGACCGATGACCTGAACTGACCAGAGGTGATCCCCCAGCAGCTTTGTCGACGTTCGCAAGTGCGTTTCCTAAGGCCGCTCGCTCTTTCCCGATGCGCTCAACTCGACGATGGCCTGCTTCACCAAACGACGCCATTTCGAGGGCAGCCTCGGATAGAGCCGGTGCACGGTCTCTCCGCTCTTGAGCGGGACGTGCCAGTAGGGGCCAAGGTTGCCTGCCGGCGACGGACCCATATCGACCCAGGCGCGATTCCAATCGAGATCAGCCCATTGTTCTTCGGTGACGCGATAGCCGTCACGCAGCCAATCCTTATGCGTGGTTCCAGAAATCCATTCTGGACGTCCTGGAGCATCAGTCACGGCACGCTCTCCGGATTCGCGCCATCAGTTGCAACAGAGTGGCTGCCGACAAGCGACATCTAGCTCGTCGCCGTCCCATTCCCCGCCGTCTCGTTCCTGAACGCCGCTGCGAACAGCGCGAGGGTGTAGTCGGTCTTCGGCGCCTTGAACAGCTCGACCGCCGGCCCCTCCTCCACGACCTTGCCGTTGCGCATCACGATCAGATGGGAGGCGAGGGCGGCGACCACGCGCAGATCGTGCGAGATGAACATGTAGGTCAGCTCGCGCTTGCGCTGCAGATCGCGCAGGAGATCGACCATCTGCGACTGGAACAGCATGTCGAGCGCCGAGGTCGGCTCGTCCAGCACGACGAAGCTCGGCTCGAGCACGACCGCGCGGGCCACCGAGATGCGCTGGCGCTGGCCGCCGGAGAATTCGTGCGGATAGCGGAAGCGCGTCTCCGGATCGAGCCCGACCTCCTTGAGCGCCTTGACGACCTTGGCCTCGCGCTCCTCATCCGTCAGTTTCGGCTGATGCACGCTCAGTCCCTCGGCGATGATGTCGCCGACCGACATGCGCGGGCTCAAGGCGCCGAACGGATCCTGAAACACGATCTGCATGTCGCGGCGGAACGGGCGGACCTCCTTGAAGGACAGCCCCTGCAGCTCCTTGCCGAGGAAGACGATGAGGCCGTCAGAGGAAATCAGCCGCAGCAGCGCCAGCCCGAGCGTGGTCTTGCCCGAGCCGGATTCCCCGACGACGCCGAGCGTCTCGCCCTTGCGCACGGCAAGGCTGACGCCGTCCACGGCCTTGATGTGACCGACGGTCGAGCGAAAAAAGCCGCGCTTGATCGGAAACCAGACCTTGAGATCCTTGGCCTGCATGACCACCGGCGAATCGGGTCGCGGCGGCGCCGGGTCCGGCTTCGGCTCGGCGGCGAGCAGCGCCTTGGTGTAGGGATGAGCCGGCGCGGTGAACACCTGCTCGACCGGGCCCTGCTCGACGATCTTGCCGCCGTTCATGACGCAGACCCGATCGGCGATGCGGCGGACGATGCCGAGATCGTGGGTGATGAACAGAAGGCTCATGCCGAGGCGTGCCCGGATATCGGCGAGCAGCGCCAGGATCTGCGCCTGCACGGTGACGTCGAGCGCGGTGGTCGGCTCGTCGGCGATCAGCAGAGCCGGCTCGTTGGCGAGCGCCATCGCGATCATCACGCGCTGGCGCTGGCCGCCGGAGAGCTGATGCGGATAGCTGCCGAGCCGCGTCTCCGGCTCGGGAATGCCGACCTGGGTCAAGAGCTCGAGCGTGCGCGTCCGCGCCGCACTGTTCGAGATCGGCCGATGCAGTTGCAGGATCTCGCCGATCTGCCGCTCGATCGTGTGCAGCGGATTGAGCGAGGTCATCGGCTCCTGGAAGATGATGGAGATGTCGCTGCCGCGGATCTCGCGCATCTCGCGTTCGGACAACGGCAGGAGATCGCGGCCCTTGAAGTGGATGCTGCCCGACGGATGCGAGGCGACGGGATAGGGCAGCAGCTTCAGCACCGACAGCGCGCTGACCGACTTGCCCGAGCCGGACTCGCCGACCAGGGCGACGCACTCGCCGCGCTTGATCTCGAACGAGACATGGTCGACGGCGGTCGACAGGCGGCCCTGCTGATGAAAGGCCACCGAGAGATCGCTGACCGAGAGCAGCGGCTGGCTGATCGCATCCATGTCGGTCACCTGAACGTCTTGCGCGGGTCGAACGCGTCGCGCACGGCCTCGCCGATGAAGATCAGCAGCGACAGCATGATCGCGACGGAGAAGAAGCCGGTGAGACCGAGCCACGGCGCCTGCACGTTGGACTTGGCCTGCGACAGCATCTCGCCCAGCGACGGCGATCCCGGCGGCAGGCCGAAGCCGAGGAAGTCGAGCGCGGTCAAGGTCATCACCGAGCTCGACACGATGAAGGGCAGGAACGTCATGGTCGCGACCATCGCGTTCGGCAGGAGATGGCGGACCATGATGACGGCATTGGAGACGCCGAGCGCGCGCGCCGCCTGGATGTACTCGAAATTGCGGCCGCGCAGGAATTCAGCCCGCACCAGGCCGACCAGCGAGACCCATGAGAACAGCAGCATGATCCCGAGCAGAGTGAAGAAGCCGGGCACCAGCACCGCGGACAGGATCAGGAGCAGATAGAGATAGGGAATGGCGTTCCAGATCTCGATGAAGCGCTGGAACAGAAGATCGACCCAGCCGCCGAAATAGCCCTGCACGCCGCCGGCGGCGATGCCGATGATCGAGGAGAAGAACGTCAGCGACAGGCCGAACAACACCGAGATGCGGAAGCCGTAGATCAGCCGTGCGACGACGTCGCGGCCCTGGTCGTCGGTGCCGAGCCAGTTGTATTCGAGATCCCGGCAGCTCTTCAGCCCCTTCTTCTCGACCACGGGTTTGCACTGTGCCTCCGTCAGCATCCAGGTCGGCGGCGATGGCGCCGGCGTCGGCAGATCGAGATTGTGCGTGGCGTAGGAGTAGCGGACCAGCGGCCAGACCACCGTGCCGCCCTTGTCCGCAATCAGCTTCTGCAAATACGGATCACGATAGTCCGCGGCGGTCTCGAAGTCGCCGCCGAATGCCGTTTCCGGATAGGTGACGAACGCCGGGAAATAAAGGTGGCCGTCGAACTTGATCAGGAACGGCCGGTCGTTGGCGATCAGCTCGGCGAACATCGAGACGATGAACAGAAACAGGAACAGCCACAGCGACCAGTAGCCGCGGCCGTTGGCCTTGAAGTTCTGCCAGCGGCGCTGATTCAGCGGCGACGGCCGGAAACGATGCCGCGTCGGCGGCACAGCCTCGCCGAGCGGAGCCTGCGCCGTGGTCTCGACCGGAGGGGGGGCCGTGATCGTCATCAGACCTCCCGCGCCTCGAAGTCGATCCGCGGATCGATCCACATGTAGGTCAGATCCGAGATCAGGTTGATCGCGAGGCCGAGCAGCGAAAAGATGAAGAGATTGCCGAACACGACGGGATAATCACGATTGAGAATGCTCTCGAACGAGAGCAGGCCGAGCCCATCCAGCGAGAAGATGGTCTCGATCAGGAGCGAGCCGGAGAAGAAGGCGTTGATGAAGGTGCCCGGAAAGCCGGCGATCACGATCAGCATGGCGTTGCGGAAGACGTGGCCGTACAGCACCTGGTTCTCGCTGCACCCCTTGGCGCGCGCGGTCATGACATATTGCTTGCGGATCTCGTCGAGAAACGAGTTCTTGGTCAGCAAGGTCATGGTCGCGAAGGCGCCGAGCGCCATCGACACCAGCGGCAAAGTGAGATGCCAGAAATAGTCGATGATCTTCCAGTACCACGGGAAGTCGGACCAGCCATCCGAGGTCAGCCCGCGCAGCGGGAAGATGTTGAGGAACGAGCCGCCGGCGAACAGGATGATCAGAAGGATCGCGAACAGGAAGCCCGGAATGGCGTAGCCGACGATGATCACGGCGGAGGTCCAGACGTCGAAGCGCGAGCCGTCCTGCACCGCCTTGCGAATTCCCAGGGGAATCGAGATCAAATAGGTCAGCAGGGTCATCCAGAGGCCGAGCGACATCGATACCGGCAGCTTCTCCTTGATGAGCTGCAGCACTGACGTGTCGCGGAAATAGCTCTTGCCGAAATCGAAGCGCGCGAAGTTCCAGACCATCAGCGCGAACCGTTCCGGCGCCGGCTTGTCGAAGCCGAACTGCTTTTCGAGCTGCTTGATGAAGGCGGGATCGAGCCCCTGCGCGCCGCGATATTTCGAGTTCAGCTCGCCGCCGGATCCGACCTGTCCCGGCGGACGCGCGCCGAAATCCGAACCGCTGCCGCCTGAAATGCGCGAGGTGCCGCCGGTGTCGGCGCCGGTCAATTGCGCGATGACGCGCTCCACCGGACCGCCCGGCGCGAACTGCACCACGACGAAGGAGATGAAGAGGATCCCGAGCAGCGTCGGGAGCATCAGCAAGATGCGACGGGCAATATAGGCGGCCATGAACTACTTCGCCTGCTCCAGCTTTGCGGCCTTGGAAGCATCGTACCACCAGATGTCGGGGGCGCCGACGCCCGAGGCGTATTTCGGCGACTTCGGCGGGTGGCCGAACTGATCCCAATAGGCAATCGGATGCGTCTGCCGATACCATTGCGGTATCCAGTAACGGCCGGCGCGGAACACGCGGTCGAGCGCCCGGCAGGCCAAGGTCAGCTCGGTGCGGGTCGAAGCGGCGATCGCCTTCTCGACCAGCGCATCGACCGCAGGATTGCTGATCCCGGCGAGATTGTGCGAGCCCCTGGTCTTGGCCGCCTCGGCGGTGAAATAGGGCCTCAGGCTGTCGCCGGGCGTCGGCGACATCGACAGCCGCTCCACCGTGATGTCGAAATCGAAATCCTCGACCCGCTTGCGGTACTGCACGGCATCGACGATGCGCAGATCGGCGTCGATGCCGAGCGTCTGCAGGTTCTTGATCAGCGTGCCGTGGTGCGGCTTGAACGAGACCTCGTCGATCAGAAACTCGATGCTGAAGACCTCGCCATTCGGCAGCAGCCGCTTGCCGTCCTTCACCGGCAGTCCCGCCTGCTGCAAGAGCTGCGAGGCCTTGCGCAGGAGCGCGCGGTCCTGCCCTGATCCGTCCGAGACCGGCGGCACGAACGGCTCGCCGAACACATCGTCAGGCACCTGGCCGCGGAACGGCTCCAGGAGCTTCAACTCCTCCGCCGACGGCATGCCGACCGCGACCATGTCCGAGTTCTGGAACGGCGACACGGTGCGCGCATAGGCGCCGTACATGATGGTCTTGTTGGTCCATTCGAAATCGAACGCGTAGGTCAGCGCCTGGCGGACGCGCGAATCCCCAAACTTGTCGCGGCGGGTGTTGATGAACCAGCCCTGCCCGCCCGACGGCGTCTCGTCCGGCAGCAGCTCGCGCTTGACGCGGCCGTCCTTGATCGCCGGGAAATCGTAGCGCGTCGCCCAGATGCGCGAGGTGAACTCCTCGCGGAACAGATAGCTCTTGGCGGTGAAGCCCTCGAAGGCGACGTCGCGATCGCGATAGAACTCGTAGCGCACGATGTCGAAATTATACATGCCACGGCTGACCGGCAGGTCGGCCGCCCACCAGTCCTTGACGCGCTCGAACTCGACATAGCGGTTGATCTCGTACTTGCCGACCTTGTACGGCCCCGAGCCGAGCGGCACGTCGAGCGGACCCTCGTCGAAGGCGCGGTTGGCGTACCAGGCCTTCGAGAAGATCGGCAGGGTCACGACATAGAGCGGCACATCGCGGGCGCGCTTCTCGACGAAGCTCACCACGACCGTCGCATCGTCGAGCGCCTCGGCCTTCACGAAATCGCGCAACTGCACGACGATCAGCGGATGGCCCTTCTCCTTCAAGGTATTCAGCGAGAAGGCGACGTCGTGCGCCGTGATCTTGGACCCGTCGTGAAAGCGCGCCTCGGGACGCAGCGTGAAGCGATAGGTCAGCTTGTCCGGCGAGATCGCGACCGACTTCGCGACCAGGCCATAGACCGCATCCGGCTCGTCGCTGGCGCGCACCATCAGCGACGCGAACGTCATGTCCATGCCCTGCGCGCCCTCACCTTTCAGGACGTAGGCATTGAACGAGTTGAAGGTCTGATAGGACTGGTTGTAGGCGCGCACCGACGGGATCAGCGAGAACAGCCCGCCCTTCGGCGCATCCGGATTGACGTAATCGAAATGGTGGAAATCGGCCGGGTATTTCAGGTCTCCGAACGCCGACGTGCCGTGCGAGTCTGCGCCGAACTCCGCAGCCATGGCCGGCTTCAGGAGGGGGACGCTGAGCGCGCCGAGCCCAAGCCCGAGCACGCCACGGCGCGACAGGTGATGGAGCGTGCTCAAGAGCGCTTCACCTTGGCAGCCTTGTCGGCGTCGTACCACCACAGATTCGGCCAGCCGGACCGCGCATATTTCGGGAACGGCGTGAAATGGCTGAAGCGGTCCCAGCGTGCGCTGCGGGCAAATGGATAGGTGAACTGCGGAACGACGTAGAAATTCCAAAGCAGCACCCGGTCGAGCGCATGCGTTGCCGCTTCGAGAGAGGCGCGATCCTTGGCGTAGATGATCTTCTCGATCAGCGCGTCGACAGCGGGGTTCTTGATGCCAATCGTGTTCTTCGAGCCGGACTCGTCGGCAGCCTTGGAGCCCCAGAAATCGCGCTGCTCGTTGCCGGGCGACAGCGACTGCCCCCAGACATCGATGATCATGTCGTAGTCGAAGGTGCGCACCCGGTTCTCATACTGGACGTTGTCGACCTGGCGTACCGTCACCGCGACGCCGAGGCGCTCCAGCGACGGCTTGTAGAACAGCACGATGCGCTCGGACGACGGGTCCTGGACCAGCAGCTCGACCGTGACCGGCTTGCCGGCGGGATCGACGAGCTTGCGGTCCTTGATCTCGAAGCCTGCGTCCTTCAGCAGCTTGGTGGCCTCGCGCAGATTGGCGCGAACGTTCTCGGAATTGCCGCCCACCGGGGCCTGGTAGACCGTGGTGAACACTTCCGGCGGCACCTTGTCGCGCAGGCCCTCGAGGATCTGCAGCTCCTGGCCCTGCGGCAGCCCGGAGCAGGCCAGATCCGTGCCTTCGAAGTAGCTGTTGATGCGCTTGTACTGGCCGTAGAACAGCTGCTTGTTCATCTCCTCGAAATCGAAGGCGTAGTTGAAGGCGCGCCGCAGCCGCGCATCCTGGAATTGCGGACGCCGCAGGTTGAAGGCGAAGCCCTGCATGCGGCCGGAATCGCTGATCGGGAATTCGTCCTTGACCACGCGCTTGTCGTTGATGGCCGGGAAGTCGTAGGCCGTGGCCCACTGCTTGGCCGAGTTCTCGTTGATCCAGTCGGCCTGGTCGGCCTTGAAGGCTTCGAGGGCGACGATGTTGTCGCGGAAGTATTCGAACTGCAGCTCGTCGAAATTGTTCTGGCCGATCTGGACCGGCAGGTTGGCGCCCCAATAGTCCTTGACGCGCTCCATCTTGATCGAGCGTCCGGGCACGAACTCCTTGATGCGATACGGGCTCGACCCGAGCGGCGGCTCCAGGGTGGTCGCCGTGACGTCGCGCTTGCGGCCCTGCGCGTCGGTGCCTTCCCACCAGTGCTTCGGCAGCACCAGCAGCTCGCCGACGATGTGCGGCAGCTCGCGATTGCCCGGACCATCGAAGGTGAACTTGACCTCGAGATCGCCGGTCTTCTCGGCCTTCACCACATGACGATAGTAGGATGAGTAGTGCGGGCTGTTCTTCTTCAGGGCCTCGAGCGAGAAGATGACGTCCTCGGGCGTCACCGGCTTGCCGTCGTTCCAGCGCGCTTCCTTGCGCAGGCGGTAGATGACCCAGGAGTAGTCGTCCGGATAGGCCGCCGACTCGGCGAGCAGGCCGTATTCGGTCGACACCTCGTCCTGCGACCGCGTCATCAAGGTCTCGTAAACCAGCCCCGCCGCAGACGCGATGTTGCCCTTCACATACATCACGACGATGTTGAAATTGTCGAAGGTCCCGAGCGAGATCATCCGCGCGACGCCGCCTTTCGGCGCATCCGCATTCACGTAGTCGAAGCGCTTGAAGTCCGCCGGATACTTGATCTCGCCGAACAGCGACAGGCCGTGGCGCCAGACCAGCTGCTCGCCGGCCTGCGCCCGGGCGGCGTCGAGAGGGGCAAGGCTGGCCGCCGTGCCGAGCGCCGGGGTCATCGCAGCGAGCACGCTGCTCTGCAGGAGCTGTCGTCGGGTAATCGTCAAATGAGACTTCCTCTGAATAAGACCGCTTGAAGCAGGTGGTAGCCGTGGCCGCTGCTGCTCCCAGATCCAACGTCTGATCGTAACCCAATTCGCAAGGGCAGGTTTCGCCGGCCTCAGCGAGGTGCTCCCGCGAACCCGTTCCATTCAGGGGACCAATATACGGCAAGGTTTCGACCAATAACCTTGCTTTTTCCTCATGATACCGGGTTGTGAACGAGGTGGATGCGACCAAAGGTCCCAAATGCGGCGAAATTCGCCCCGCAAAGCAAAACGGCCGGGCTTGGGGCCCGGCCGTCGGAAATTGGTGGGTCAGCAGCCGATCACTTGGCTGCGGTGGGCAGCGGCGCCGGGCTGTCGGCCAGCGAGTTCAGATAGGCCAGCACGTCGGCCCGCTCCGAGTCCTTCTGGATGCCGGCGAAGCCCATCGCGGTGCCCGGGATGTAGCCCTTCGGATTGGCGATGAACTTGTTGAGGTCGTCGATCGTCCAGGTGCCGCCCTTGGCCTTCATCGCCGCCGAGAAGTTGAAGCCGCGGCCTTCGCCAATCTTGTCGCCGACGATGCCGTAGAGGTTGGGACCGACGCCGTTCTTCTCGCCCTTCGCGAAGGTGTGGCAGGCCGCGCACTTCTTGGCGGCGGCAGCGCCCTTCTCGACCGAGGCGGTCTGCAGCAGCTTCTCGATCGGCTCGGCCGCGGCCGGCGCCGCGCCACCCTTGGCGGCGCCCTCGGCCTCCTTCACGGCGATCTCAAAACCCGGCTTCTCCGGCATTTTCGGCGCGAAGATCGCGCCAGCGGAGAAGCTCGTGACCAGCACGACCAGACAGGCAGCCAGCACGGCGCCGATGATTTTGTTCAGTTCGAAGGAGTCCATCTTGGAATCAGGCTCCGAGGGCGGATTTCATTGTTCTGTCGGAGGCCGCGAGGCCGCGACCGCGAATCGCCCCAGGAGTCGAGATAAGGACTCGTCAAGGCATCGAGCGGAATCGAGCCGTCGCGCCTCCCCCTGCGGCAGAAGTGAGATATCGGTTTGCCCGTGCTCTGGCAACCCGTATAAGCGGGCCGCTTCTGCTGTCCCCATCCAGTCCGGCCCGCGCTGTTGCGACCGGCTCCGACCTGCCGTTCCCGGATGACCAAATCCCGAATTCTCGTGCTGATTCCCGCCCGCATGGCGTCGACCCGCCTGCCGGGCAAGCCGCTGCTCGACATCGCCGGCCAGCCGATGATCGTGCAGGTGCTCCGGCGCGCGCAGGAGGCCGCGATCGGGCGGGTGGCCGTCGCCACCGACACGCCCGAGATTGCTGCGGCCGTCACGGCCGCGGGCGGCGAGGTGGTGATGACCAGGCCGGATCATCCCTCCGGGTCCGACCGTATCTACGAGGCCATGTGCAAGCTCGACCCGGCCCGCGAGGCCGAGATCGTGGTCAACCTGCAGGGCGACTTTCCGACCATCGACCCGCAGAACATCAGCGACGTGCTGCCCCCGCTCGAGGATCCCGCCGTCGACATCGCGACCCTTGCCGCGCAGATCCACACCGAGGAGGAGAGCCTCAATCCGAACGTCGTCAAGGCGGTCGGGTCGCCTCTCGGCGGGCGGCGCATGCGCGCGCTGTACTTCACCCGGGCCACGGCGCCGCATGGCGACGGACCGCGCTACCATCATATCGGCCTCTATGCCTACCGCCGGGCGGCGCTGGAGCGCTTCGTCAGCCTGCCGCCATCCCCGCTGGAGCAGCAGGAGAAGCTGGAACAGCTGCGGGCGCTGGAAGCCGGCATGCGCATCGACGTGATGGTCGTCGACGCCGTGCCCCGCGGCGTCGACACCCCGGCCGATCTCGAAACCGCACGCCGGCTGCTGTCCAAGTCTTAAGCTGCTGCTACAAGGCCCCACATGAGCAAGATCTTGAAAATCGCATTCCAGGGCGAGCCGGGAGCCAATTCCCACATCGCCATCTCCGAGGCCTATCCGACCGCCGAGGCCATGCCCTGCGCCACCTTCGAGGACGCGCTGAGCGCGATCTCCTCCGGCGAGGCCGATCTCGGCATGATCCCGATCGAGAATTCGGTCGCCGGCCGCGTCGCCGACATCCACCATCTGCTGCCGGCCTCGGGCCTCTACATCATCGGCGAGTGGTTCCTGCCGGTCCGCCACCAGTTGATGGCGCTGAAGGGCACCAAGCTCGCCGACATCAAGACCGTCGAAAGCCACGTCCACGCGCTCGGCCAGTGTCGCCGCATCATCCGCCAGCTCGGCGTCCGGCCGATCGTGGCCGGCGACACCGCGGGCAGCGCGCGGGACGTCTCCCAGCGCGGCGACAGGAGCGTCGCGGCGATCGCCTCGCGGCTGGCGGCCGAGATCTACGGCCTCGACATCCTCGCCGAGGACATCGAGGACGAGGCCCACAACACCACGCGCTTCGTCGTGCTGGCGCGCCAGGAGCAGTGGGCGGAGCAGAATTCCGGGCCGCTGGTCACGAGCTTCGTGTTCCGCGTGCGCAACCTGCCGGCCGCGCTCTACAAGGCGCTCGGCGGCTTCGCCACCAACGGCGTCAACATGACCAAGCTCGAAAGCTACATGGTCGACGGCAACTTCTTCGCCACGCAATTCTATGCCGATGTCGACGGCCACCCGAACGACAAGGGCCTCGCTTTCGCGCTGGAGGAGCTGAAGTTCTTCTCCCGCGAGCTGCGCATCGTCGGCGTCTATCCGGCGCACCCGTTCCGCGCGACATTCAGCGAGCGGATGGAGTGATCGGACCGTCATCTCGCGGCTCCAGATAGGCCGCCAGCTCGGCCGGCGTTCCCATCGGGAACGCCTGCTTCAGATGGTCGAGAAAGGCGGAGACGCGCGCGCTCAACAGCCGCCGCGACGGATACAGCGCCCACAGCGCAACCGCTGGCGCCTCGAGATCCGCCCACTGCACGAGCCGGCCTGCGGCGAGGTCGTGGCTGGCGAGCGAGAGCGGCAGACATGCGGCGCCGACCCCGGCACGGACCGCATCGCGCACCATGATCAGCGATGACAGCCGCAGGATCGGATCGATTGCGATGCGCGATCGTGCCGTTGCAGCCGTGACGTCCCACGCTGCGATCTGCTCGGTGCTGCGAACGACAGCAGGAACGCGCGCGCCGTCCGCCGGCCTCGTCAGGGCTGGGCTCGCCACGACCACCATCTGGT
This sequence comes from Bradyrhizobium sp. SZCCHNR2028, assembly GCF_032380995.1. Classification (NCBI taxonomy): domain Bacteria; kingdom Pseudomonadati; phylum Pseudomonadota; class Alphaproteobacteria; order Hyphomicrobiales; family Nitrobacteraceae; genus Bradyrhizobium; species Bradyrhizobium sp. SZCCHNR2028. The sequence goes on from NZ_JAUHJF010000021.1 coordinate 64,797, forward strand.
CGCGCAGGAAGATGCGCCCGACCAAGCTGTCATCGGGATCGGGATTGACCCGGATCACCAGATCATAGCCCTGCTCGACCATGTCGACGGCCCGGTCGTCGGTCGTCACGTCGAGCCGGACCTCGGGATATCGAAGCGCGAACGACGCGGCGAGCTTGCCCATCGCGGTTTGCGAGAACAGCAGCGGCGCGCTGATCCGCAGGCGGCCGCGCGGCGTGTCGCCGCCCGAGGAGATCGCAGCCACGGTCTCGTCGAGCTCGGTGAGCAGCGCGCCCGCCCGCTCGAACAGCGCCCGCCCCTCCTCGGTCAGCTTCAGCGCGCGCCCGCCGCGCTCGATCAGCCTGATGTCGAGGCTCGCCTCCAGCTCGGCGACCCGACGCGACAGCGTCGCCTTGGGGCGACCGCTGGCGCGGGCGGCGCGGCCAAAGCCGCCGTGACGGGCGACCAGTGTGAAATCGGCGAGCGCCAGCAGATCCATCTGTTCCGCCAATGAGACGACCTGTCCATTTATAGCGTCTATTGGCTCGCATGTGGATCGCTATTTTCGGGGTGTCTCAACAACCAACCCGGAGTGATCCCATGACCATCCTCGTCACCGGCGCCACTGGAACCGTCGGCCGTCACGTCGTCGACCAGCTCATCAAGCGCGGCGCCGACGTCCGTGCCCTCGTCCGCGATCCTGCCAAGGCGAGGTTTCCGGCGGGCGTCGCGGTCGCGCAGGGCGACCTGCTCGACATCGATTCGCTGCGCTCTGCCTTTTCGGGCGTCTCGACCTTGTTCCTGCTGAACGCCGTCGCGCCCGATGAATTCACCCAAGCACTGATCGCACTCAACGTCGCCCGCGAGGCCGGCATCGCGCGGATCGTCTATCTCTCGGTGATCCACAGCGACGTCTACGTCAACGTGCCGCACTTCGCCGGCAAGTTCGCCGTCGAGCGGATGATCGAGCAGATGGGCCTGAACGCCACCATCCTCCGCCCGGCCTACTTCATGTCCAACGATCTCACGATCAAGAATGTCGTGCTCGGCTACGGCATCTACCCGATGCCGATCGGAGCCAAGGGCCTTGCCATGATCGACGTCAGCGACATCGGCGAGATCGCAGCGATCGAGCTGATCCGCCGCGAGCAGTCAGCCGTGCCGCTGCCGCTGACACGGATCAACCTGGTCGGCCCGGACACGCTGACCGGCGCTGATGCCGCGGCGATCTGGTCTGACGTGCTGGGCCGCACGATCGCCTATGGCGGCGACAACACCACGCAGTTCGAGACCAACCTCCGGCAGATCATGCCGAGCTGGATGGCGTTCGACATGCGGCTGATGGCCGAGCGCTTCCTCACCGACGGCATGGTGCCTGAGGCCGGCGACGTCGCGCGCCTGACGGCGCTGCTGGGTCGTCCCCTGCGCTCCTATCGCGACTTCGTCGCTGACATCGCGACCGCCGCCTGACGGCAACAAGCCCTGATCATCCACCAAAGCCAAACTGTGGGGCGCCTCCGCGGACGCGTCCCATGCCAAGTCTCAGGAGCTCATCATGACTCATTCCTCACGCGATAGCGCCAATGGCGCGAAGCCGAACATCCTGGTTCTCGGCGCGACCGGCGGCACCGGCCGGCTGATCGTGCGCGAGGCGCTGGCGCGCGGCGACAATGTCACCGCGCTGGTGCGCTCGCCGGGGAAGGCCGGCGATCTGCAAGGCGCGCATCTGATCGTCGGTGACGCCCGTGACGAAGCGACGTTGCGGAAGGCGCCGAAGGGTCAGGACGCCGTCATCAGTGCCTTGGGCACGCCGGCCGGTCCATTCCGGGAGGTGACGCTGCTCTCGACCGTGACGCGCTCGCTGCTCGACGCAATGCGGGCTGAGCGCGTCTCGCGGCTGGTTGCCATCACCGGAATTGGCGCCGGCGACAGCGCCGGGCACGGCGGCTTTCTGTTCGACAGGCTGATCTTTCCGCTGCTGCTGCGCAAGGTCTACGCCGATAAGAATCGGCAGGAGGCGATCATCGGCAATAGCGGGCTCGACTGGGTAGTCGTTCGTCCCTCGGTGCTGAACGACAAGCCGGGCGGACACACAGTGCGCGCGCTGACGGATCTCACCGACTTTCATGGCGGCACGATCGCGCGGGCCGACGTCGCGCGCTTCGTCCTGGATCAGGTGAGCGACGACAGCTTCCTGCATCGCTCGCCCCTGATCACGTGGTGAGACCAGCGACGCGCGGCGTCGATGCTCACGCCGCCGCCTTCCGCTCCAGGCCGAAGGCGTCGGCAAGCAGGCTGTAAGAGCGCTTGCGGGCGTCGTGGTCGAAGGTCGCCGTGATCACCATCAGCTCGTCGGCCTGGCTTGCCGCGATCATCGGATCGAGCTTGGCTCGCACCGTCGCCGGGCTACCCACGAACAGCCGCGACCGGTTGCGTGCGATCGAGGCGCGGTCCGCGTCTGTATACATGGTGGCCGCCGCCTCCTCGGGGCTCGGCAGCGGCAGGAACTGGCCGCGGTCGCGCCGCAGGCGGTTGAGGTCCATCGACGACGCCAGCCGCTCAGCCTCGGCGTCGGTCTCGGCCGTCACCACCGCGACCGCCAGGATCGCATGCGGCTGCGAGCGCCAGCGCGACGGCGTAAAATGCGCGCGGTAGGTTCGCATCGCGTCGACGGCATCGTGGCTGGCGAAATGATGCGCGAAGCCAAACCCCATGCCGAGTTGCGCCGACAGCTCGCTGGAATAGTCGCTGGAGCCGAGCAGCCAGATTGGCGGCAGCGGCGCATCGTCGGGCATGGCGATGACGTTGTTGTAGGGATGACCGGCAGGGAACTCGCGGGTCTCCCACAGCATCAGCTCATGCAGCCGCTCCAGGAAGTCGTCGCCCTCGCGGCGGTCGAGCCGGCTCCGCAGCGCATAGGCCGTGGTGCCGTCGGTGCCGGGCGCGCGTCCCAGACCGAGATCGATCCGGCCGGGAAACAGCGCCTCCAGCATCTTGAAGCGCTCGGCGACCACCAGCGGCGCGTGGTTGGGCAGCATCACGCCGCCGGAGCCGACGCGGATGTGCTGCGTCACCGCCGCGATCTGCCCGATCATGATGTCGGGCGACGGGCTCGCCACCGACGGCAGGCTGTGATGCTCGGCCAGCCAATAGCGGACGTAGCCGAGCTGATCGACATGGCGGGCCAGATCGATGCTGTTGCGCAACGCCACCGACGGCCTGGTGGCCGTGGTGGTGACGGAGAGGTCGAGGACGGAAAGCGGGATCATTGGCCCAACCTAATGCCTGCGCGTCGCGCCACAATGGGCTGACCGCGACCGTGACCTGCCGCGAATGCAGAGATCGACCGCAACGAAGTTGGGACATTCTGCCTGTATACAGGATGATATCTGGCATCTCCCACTGGATATTTCAGCGAGAGCCGTCCGGGACACACAGACACCCTTTGACATAACTCATGTTTCTTCGCCCACAATCAAGCCAGGCTCAGCGACAAAAACAGCAATATTCGCGGCCCGATGGGCCAAATCCCATTTACGGTGGGCTGTCACTTGCGACGCACTTCCCTTATCTTGGCACATCACGAGGGGGACGCCCCTCTTGAGTTGAAATTTACGCCCCATTCGGAACCTGCGTTGCCATGACCGACCTCGCCACCGCCATCGCCGACGGCCACACCGCGATTCCCAGGCCGAAGATCTCGTTCGAGTTCTTTCCGCCGAAGACCGAGGAGATGGACCGGACGCTGTGGGCCTCGATCGAGCGCCTCGCGCCGCTGGAGCCGAGCTTCGTCTCGGTAACCTATGGTGCCGGCGGCTCGACCCGCGAGCGCACCCACGCCACCATCGCGCGCATCCTGAAAGAGACCGCGCTGCTGCCGGCGGCCCATCTCACCTGTGTCGGCGCCTCGCGCCGGGAGATCGACGAGGTCGTCGACCGCTATCATGAGGTCGGCGTCCGCCACATCGTAGCACTTCGCGGCGATCCGCCCGGCGGCATCGGCACGCCCTACTCCACCCGTGCCGACGGCTACCAGACCTCGCCCGAGCTGATCGCCGGCATCAAGAAGCGCCACCCCGACATCGAGATCTCGGTCTCGGCCTATCCGGAGAAGCACCCCGAGAGCCGCGATTTCGACGCCGACATCGACATGCTCAAGGCCAAGGTCGACGCCGGCGCCACCCGCGCCATCACCCAGGTGTTCTTCGACAACGATCTCTACTTCCGCTACCTCGACCGTGTCCGCGCCCGCGGCATCGACATTCCGATCGTGCCAGGGATCATGCCGATGCACAATTTCAAGCAGGCGCGCGGCTTCGTCACCCGCGCCGGCACCACGGTGCCGCACTGGCTGGCCGAAAAATTCGACGGTCTCGACGACGATCCAGAGACCCGCAAGCTGGTCGCGGCGACCGTCGCCGCGGGCCAGGTGCAAAAGCTCGCCAAGCATGGCGTCGACACCTTCCATTTCTACACCATGAACCGCGCCGACCTCGTGTTCGCGATCAGCCATCTGCTCGGCATCCGTCCGAAGTCCGCCAACAAGGCTGCTGCCTGATGCCCGCCCCCGTATCCCCAGCGCGTACCGCCTTCCTTGCCGCTGCAGCCAAGCGCATCCTGATTCTCGACGGCGCCATGGGCACGATGATCCAGGCGCTGCAGCTCGACGAGGCCGCGTTCCGCAGCGAGCGGTTCAAGGACTTCCATCGCGACCTCCGCGGCAACAACGATCTCTTGATCCTCACCCAGCCCGAAGCCATCGAGGACATCCACGCGCAATATCTGCGCGCCGGGGCCGACATCGTCGCCACCAACACCTTCTCGGCGACATCGATCGCGCAGGCCGACTACGACCTGTCCGACATCATCTACGAGCTCAACCGCGAGGGCGCCCGGCTCGCCCGCAATGCGGCCACGCGTGTTGCGATCGAGGACGGCAAACAGCGCTTCGTCGCCGGCGCGATGGGCCCGACCAACCGCACCGCCTCGATCTCGCCTGACGTGTCCAACCCCGGCTACCGCGCCGTGACCTTCGACGACCTGCGTCTCGCCTATGGCGAGCAGGCGCGCGGTCTCCTTGACGGCGGCGCCGACATCCTGCTGCTCGAGACCATCTTCGACACGCTCAACGCCAAGGCGGCGCTGTACGCCATCGCTGAGCTCTGCGAGGAGCGCGGCGTCGACGTGCCAGTGATGATCTCGGGCACCATCACCGACAAGTCCGGCCGCCTGCTCTCGGGCCAGATGCCGGAGGCGTTCTGGAATTCGGTGCGTCACGCCAAGCCGCTGACGATCGGCTTCAACTGCGCGCTCGGCGCCGAGGATCTGCGCGCCCATGTCGCCGACATCGGCCGCGTCGCGGATACCTTGGTCTGCGCCTATCCCAATGCCGGCCTGCCCAACGAGTTCGGCCAGTATGACGAGACGCCGGCCTACATGGCGCGGCTGATCGGCGAGTTCGCGAGCGCCGGCCTCGTCAACATCGTCGGCGGCTGCTGCGGCACCACGCCGGACCACATCGCCGCGATCGCCGCCGCGGTCGCCCCGCACAAGCCGCGCGCCGTGCCGGAGATCGCGCCGCGGCTGCGGCTGTCGGGCCTGGAGCCGTTCGAGCTCACGCCGGAGATTCCGTTCGTCAATGTCGGCGAGCGCACCAACGTCACGGGCTCCGCCAAATTCCGCAAGCTGATCACGGCGGGCGACTACACCGCGGCGCTGCAGGTCGCGCGCGACCAGGTCGAGAACGGCGCCCAGGTCATCGACGTCAACATGGACGAGGGCCTGCTGGATTCGGAAGCCGCGATGCGGACCTTCCTCAACCTCGTCGCTGCCGAGCCGGACATCGCCCGCGTTCCCGTGATGGTCGATTCCTCGAAGTTCCACGTGATCGAGGCCGGCCTGAAATGCGTGCAGGGCAAGCCGGTGGTGAACTCGATCTCGCTGAAGGAAGGCGAGGAGAAGTTCATCCATGAAGCGAAGATCGCGCGCCGCCACGGCGCCGCCGTCGTCGTGATGGCGTTCGACGAGACCGGCCAGGCCGACACCTACAAGCGCAAGACCGAGATCTGCGCCCGCGCCTACAAGATCCTGGTCGAACAGATCGGCTTCCCGCCCGAGGACATCATCTTCGACCCGAACATCTTCGCGATCGCGACCGGACTTGAGGAACACAACAATTACGGCGTCGACTTCATCGAAGCGACACGTTGGATCCGGCAGAACCTGCCGCATGCGCATGTCTCGGGCGGCGTGTCCAATCTCTCCTTCTCGTTCCGCGGCAATGAGCCGGTGCGCGAGGCGATGCACTCGGTGTTCCTGTATCACGCCATCAAGGCCGGCATGGACATGGGCATCGTCAATGCCGGCCAGATGATCGTCTATGACGACATCGATCCCGAGCTGCGCCAGGTGTGCGAGGACGTGGTGCTGAACCGCGACCCCGGCGCGTCCGAGCGGCTGCTGGCGCTGGCCGAGAAATTCCGTGGCCAGGGCAAGCAGACCAAGGAGGCCGATCTCGCCTGGCGCGAATGGCCGGTCGGCAAGCGGCTGAGCCACGCGCTGGTGCACGGCATCACCGAATACATCGAGCAGGATACGGAGGAGGCGCGCGCCGCCTCGACGCGCCCGCTCGACGTCATCGAAGGCCCGCTGATGGCCGGCATGAACGTGGTCGGCGACCTCTTCGGCGACGGCAAGATGTTCCTGCCGCAGGTCGTGAAGTCCGCACGCGTGATGAAGCAGGCGGTGGCTTATCTGATGCCGTTCATGGAGGCCGAGAAGGCCGCCAACAAGGGCCGCGCCAACGAGCGCTCCAACGCCGGCAAGATCGTGCTCGCCACCGTCAAGGGCGACGTCCACGACATCGGCAAGAACATCGTCGGCATCGTGCTCCAGTGCAACAATTTCGAGGTCATCGACCTCGGCGTCATGGTGCCCGCGGCCAAGATCATCGAGACGGCGAAGGCCGAGAACGCCGACATCGTCGGGCTATCCGGCCTGATCACGCCGTCGCTCGACGAGATGGCCTATCTCGCTGCCGAGATGGAGCGCCAGGGCCTGAACGTGCCGCTCCTGATCGGCGGCGCCACGACGAGCCGCGTCCATACCGCAGTCAAGATCGATCCGAACTACCAGAATGGCCCGGTCGTTCACGTCAACGACGCCAGCCGCGCCGTCGGCGTCGCCTCCTCGCTGCTGTCGCCGGAGCGCAAGGATACCTACGCCACGGAGGTTCGCAGCGAGTATCAGAAGATCGCCGCTGCGCATCTGCGCGGCCAGGCCGACAAGAAGCGGCTGAAGCTCGCGGACGCGCGCGCCAACGCGCCGAAGATCGACTTCGCCAAGGCGAAGCCGGTGAAGCCGACCTTCCTCGGCGTCAAGACCTTCGCTGATTACGACCTCGCCGAGCTGGTGCCCTATATCGACTGGACGCCGTTCTTCCAGACCTGGGAGCTCGCCGGCCGTTTCCCTGCGATTCTCGACGACGCCAAGGTCGGCGAAGCCGCACGGGCGCTCTATGACGACGCGCTGAAGATGCTGAAGCGCATCGTCGCCGAGAAGTGGTTCACGGCGCGCGCCGCGATCGGCTTCTGGCCGGCCAATGCCAAGGGCGACGACATCGTGCTCTATGCCGACGACAGCCGCACCACGGCGGTCGCGACTCTGCACACCCTGCGCCAGCAGCTCGAGAAGCGCGAGGGTCGCTTCAACACCGCACTCTCCGACTTCATCGCGCCTGTGGGTTCCGGCGTGCCGGACTATGTCGGCGGCTTCGTCGTCACGACAGGCCTCGGCGAGGATGCCGTCGCCGACCGCTTCAAGAATGCCAATGACGACTACTCCTCGATCCTGGTGAAGGCGCTGGCCGACCGGCTCGCCGAGGCGTTCGCCGAGCGGCTGCATGCCCGCGTCCGCCGCGAGTTCTGGGCCTACGCTCCGGACGAGGCGCTCTCGCCGGACGATCTGATCCTGGAGAAGTATCACGGCATCCGTCCCGCGCCCGGCTATCCGGCGCAGCCCGACCACACCGAGAAGGCGACCTTGTTCGAGCTGCTCGACGCCGAGAAGAATGCCGGCGTGCGGCTGACCGAGAGCTTTGCGATGTGGCCGGGCTCGTCGGTGTCGGGCCTCTATTTCGCCTCGCCGGAGAGCTTCTATTTCGGCGTCGGCAAGATCGAGCGCGACCAGGTCGAGGACTACGCCGCGCGCAAGGGCATGACGGTGGCCGAGGTCGAGCGCTGGCTGGCGCCGATCCTGAACTACATTCCGGCAAGGAGTGGACAGCAGGCGGACGCGGCAGCGCGCGCCGTCGCTTCGCCCGCTCCGGCCAACGACGCCGCACCCGCCGAGCTCGCGAGCCATCCGGTGGGCTGCACCTGTGCCGTTCATCTCGCCTGGCGCAAGAAGGCGGTCGGCGCAAAGTAGCCGGCGCGCAGTCTCCCACCCCAAACTGTCGTCCCGGCCTCGCGCCGGGACCCATACCGCGTGATGCATCTGTCGGCCGCCGTGGTCGATACCGAGCGCAACGACACCTCCCTATGGTTATGGATCCCGACGTTCGCCGGGACGACACCAGTTATGGCGGACCGCCGTCGCCTCCCATATGCGTTCGCAGGGGCAGCACCGCATGTGACCCGTCCCCGTGTCCCCCGCGCCACGGCCGCCGCGAATGACAAAGCGCCACAGCCGGCGCCATGCGATGCAGCGTGGACTTATCCCCGCTAACCGGCTGAAATGCCGCCGGGGCCTCCGGGTGGTTTTTCGTTCATGTCGTTGCAGTTCAGGCTTGCGTCCCGAAACCTGTTCCATGACAGGCTTCGTTTCATTGCCACCATCATCGGCATCATCTTCTCGATCGTGCTGGTGACCGTGCAGATGGGCCTCTATGTCGGCTTCCGCCGGATGGTCACGACCATGATCGACCATTCCCCGGCCGAGCTGTGGATCATGCCGGTCGGCACCAAATGCTTCGAGGATCCCTCGCTGCTCGACGAGCGGCAGCGGTTCCGGGCGCTGGCGGTTCCTGGAGTGGCGGAGGCGACGCCGCTGGTGATCGGCTATGCGCAATGGCGGCTGCCGCAGGGCACCACGACGCCGGTCTTCGTGGTCGGCTCGGAACTGCGCGGGCTCGGGCTGCATCCCTGGAACGTGGTGGAGGGACGGCTGGACGACCTGTCCGTGCCGGGCGCGGTCGCTATCGACCAGACCTATTTCGAGCGGCTCGGCATCGGCGGCGCCGGCCAGGCTGCAGAGCTCCGCGACCAGAAGGTGCAGGTGATGGCTGTCACCAAAGGCATCCGCTCGTTCACGACAACGCCTTACGTGTTCACCGACGTCGACCGCGCCCGCGCCTATACCGGCATCGCCTCGAACAAGGCGTCCTATCTGGTGGTCAAGCTGGCGGCCGAGGCCGACCTCTGGACCGTGCAGCGGGCCCTGCGCGACAGCCTGTCCAATGTCGAGGTACTGACCGCAGCCGAGTTCGCGAGCCGCAGCCGCTCGTTCTGGCTGTTCGGCACCGGCGCCGGTGCCGCGCTGTTCGCCGGTGCCCTGCTCGGCCTCATCGTCGGCACCGTGATCGTGGCGCAGACGCTCTATTCCAGCACCAAGGATCACATCAACGAGTTCGCGACCCTGCGCGCGATCGGCTCGTCCAGCCGCTACATCTACACCGTCATCATCTGGCAGGCGCTGCTCAGCGCCATCGTCGGCTTCGCCGGCGCTGCGGCGATCGGCAAGATCGTGGCGGCGGCGACCGCGGAATCAGCGCTGCCGGTCATCATGACACCGACGCTGACGGTCGCGCTGTTCGTGCTGACGGTGACGATGTGCGTCGGCTCGGCGATCGCGGCGATCCTCAAGGTCATGCGCATCGACCCGACCCTGGTATTCTCGCGATGACCGACACCGTGCTCGAGGCCACCGATCTCGTGCATCACCTCGGCCAGGGGGCCGGCAGGGTGCAGGCACTGAAGGGCGTGAGCCTGTCGCTGAAGGGCGGCGAGCTGGCGCTGCTGATGGGCCCTTCGGGCAGCGGCAAGACGACGCTGCTGTCGATCCTGGGTTGCCTGATGACGCCGGATGGCGGTGCCGTGCGGGTTGCCAACCAGCCGGTCGCGGGGCTCGATCCCGAGGCGCTGGCGAAGCTGCGCCGCGAGCGCATCGGCTTCATCTTCCAATCCTATCATCTGTTTCCGACGCTGAACGCCGAGGACAATGTGCGGCTCGCGCTCGATGTGCGCGGCGAACGCGCGGGGTCTGCGAAGAAGGCGGCGCGCGAGGTGCTCGAGAGGGTCGGCCTCGGTCCGAAGAAGCGGTCGTTCCCGCGCGAGCTCTCGGGCGGCGAGCAGCAGCGCGTCGCGATTGCCCGCGCCATCGTCGGCAAGGCGCAGGTCATTCTCGCCGACGAGCCGACCGGCGCGCTCGATACGGCCAATGGCCATGCGATCATGACCCTGCTCGCGGACATCGCCAAGGATCCCTCACGCGCGGTGCTGGTGGTCACGCACGATCCGCGCATCCTGCCGTTCGCCAATCGCGTCATTCACATCGAGGACGGCCGCATCGTCCGCGAGGAGAGCGGCGGCGAGTCCATGAAGAAAGTCTCGCACGCATGATATCGGGAATTCCAGAACGCGCTCACCTGCTCGGGCTCGTCGCAGCGGCCGCACTTGCTATCATCGTCACGCCGACCTCGATTCCGCCGACAGCGCGCGCCGCCAATGCCCAGGAGGAACGCTGGCTGGCCGTCGCGCCCGGCCGGGTCGAGCCGGCATCCGGCCTGATCAAGCTCGGCGCGCCCGTGGTCGGGCCGATCCAGGAGGTGCTGGTCAAGCCGAACGAGACCGTGTTCACCGGCCAGGCCCTCGTGCGGCTCGGCGACGCCGAAGCCCGCGCGCAGCTCGCCAGCGCCGAGGCGCAGGTCGCGATGCGCAAGCGCGTGCGCAACAAGGAGTCGACACCGTCTGGCGCGGGTCCGCGGCGCCGGGCCGAAGACGGCGTCGCCGACGCGCAGGCGGCCGTGTTCGACGCGCGTGCTGCGCTCGACAAGGCGGTGGCCGAGCGGCGCGCAGGGCACGGCGCCGATGCCGATGTCGACACCGCACGCACGCAACTGACAGTCGCGCAGGCGAAGCTGGAGCAGCAGGCCGACGAGCTGCGCAAGGTCACCGCTGATGCGCCACTGCCGATCAGCGCCGAGGGCCAGCTCAACGTCGCCCGCAGCGAACTGCAGGGCGCCCGCGCCACGTTGGAAAAGCTCACCATCCGCGCACCGCTCGACGGCACGGTGCTGCAGGTCAATGCGCGCACCGGCGAGATCGCCTCGCCGCAGGCGACCCAGCCGATGGTGCTGCTCGGCGACACGTCGTCGCTGCGCGTGCGCGCCGAGCTCGACCAGCGCGACCTCGACAAGATCAAGGTCGGCCAGCAGGCCGTGGTCCGCTCCGACGCCTTCCGCGGCCGCGACGTCGCCGGCAAGGTCGCCGCCATCGCCCCCCTGGTCGAGAGCAGCCGCGCTGCTGCGCTCAGCCAGCGCAACATGACCGATGTCGATGTCGTCGAGGTGCTGGTCGATCTGGCCGAGCCGGGCCCGTTCGCGGTGGGCATGAAGGTGGACGTGTATTTCCGGCCGTGAGGGGCGCGCCGTTCGGCCCACGCCTCGCGCGCTGCTGCCCACCCGCCCCTGGAGGGGGAGGGTCGCTCGCACGCGCAGCGGGCGTGCGGGGTGGGTGAAGCCACGAGCACTGCTGCTGATGGAGAGATCACCCCACCGCGCCTCACGTTTCGCTTCGCTCATCGTGAGGCGACCCTCCCCCTCCAGGCCCTCCAGGGGAGGGTGAGCACCGAGCAAGCGGCACGGTCTGACGTCTCGATGGACTCCATCAATCCCCGCTCGGCGGGGCCAGCGGCTGGACGATCTCCTGGAATGGCGGCAGCGCCTCGCACCTTGCGGCATGCGCGGCCAGCGCCGGATAGCGCGTGGCGTCGAACAGATGCGGATGCGCCTCGCGTGTGAAGCGCAGCACGCAGGCGACGGCAATGTCGGCATGGCCGATTCGCTCGCCATGCCAGTAGTCTGTCGTGATTGCGGCGCGCTCCGCCTCGAGCATCACCAGCACGCCCGAGATCTGCGTCTCGCAACGCGCGACCCACAGGGCCAGGCGGTCCTTGCGCAGCACGCGCTCATAGATCAGGCTGACGGCCTTGTCGCCCAAGCCAGTCGCGAGCGCGATCGTATGCAGCTGCCTGCGGCGCAGCGCGCCGCTCCGCGCCAGCATCGCGCGCTCGGGCCCGACGGTCTCGTCGAGATGGTCGAGGATCGCGACCGAATCGATCAGCGCCTCGCCGTCGTCGAGCACCAGCACCGGCACGCGCAGCAGCGGATTGTACGGCGCGATCTTGTCGGCATCGCCGAAGGTCGACCACGGCTTGTGCTCGAACGGCAGGCTGTAGAGCCTGAGCGCAATCGCGGTGCGACGGACGAAAGGCGAGTCGTATTGGCCGATCAGGAACATCGGTTATCCTCCTGTGCGGCGCATTGAAGCGCCGTTCGGCGCCGTTGTCAGCTCCCATGTTCAGGCGAGCAGCGGCACATGCGGTGCGACATCGCACGGCAGCGTGCCGTCGAGGCGCGGATCGGGGGCGATCTCGATCTGGCGGCGATAGGGCCGGAAGCCGGAGCGCTGGTAGAAGGCGAGCGCGCGCGGATGATCGAAGCTGCAGGTGTGGACCCAGAGCCGCGTCAGCGGCTGCGCCCAGGCGCGGCGCAGTGCGTGATTCATCAGCAGGCGGCCGGCGCTGGTGCCGATCAGCTTCGACGTGACGCCGAACAGCACCAGCTCGCAATCGGACTTCTTGCGGAAATCGAGCTCCAGCAGGGCTTCATCACCGCCGTCATGCGCCAAGGTGTAGATCTCGACTCCGTCAGCGCGAATCGTCTTGGCAAGCTCCGCATCGCTCATCCGCGTGCGCTGCGACCACAGCCACTCCCAGCCGACGCGGGCATAGAGGTCGCGGTACCAAGCGAGATCGGGCTGCGCGACGCGGCGAATGCTCCAGTCGCCGATCGGATCGGGCGGCAGCACTGGCGGTGCCAGCATTTCCAGCGAGGTCACCACGGCCGCGACCTTGCCGGGCGGGACGTCGAAATATCCGTCGGGAATGGTCACTCAAGACGACCTGATTGAAGAGTGATCGGCAACTTGCTTACCCCGGACGTAATTGGAACCGCACAGCGGTCCCGGCATGGTCGGCGCATTCAACATCAGGAGCCATGCCCATGCAACGACGAGACGTGCTGCTGACCGCGGCAGCAGCCAGCTTCGCGGCGACGGGAGCGAGCCTCGCCGCCGCACCGACCGCGGCGCGCCCGCGTATCCGCTGCAGCGACGGCGTGACGCTCTATCACGAGGAGTGGGGCAGCGGCCGGCCGGTGCTGTTCGTACATGCCTGGGCGCTGACCAGCGCGATGTGGACCTACCAGATCTCCGATCTCAGCCAGCGCGGGCTGCGCTGCATTGCCTTCGACCGCCGCGGCCATGGACGCTCCGACGTGCCGGGCAGCGGCTACGAGCTCGACCGCCTGGCGGACGACATCGCCGAGGTCATCGCGCAGCTCGACCTTGATGACGTCGCGCTGGTCGGCATGTCCATGGGCTGCAACGAGATCCTCAACTACGTCGCGCGGCACGGCACGGGACGCATCTCGCGCATCGCGATGCTCGGACCGACGACGCCGTTTCCGCTGCAGACCGCGGACAATGCGCTCGGCGCGCCCCACGGCTATTTCGAGCAGTGCTGGGCCGCGTGGCAGAGCGACTTTCCGAAATGGATCGAGGACAACAAGCTGCCGTTCTTCACGAAGGACGCCTCGCCGCAGATGATGGAATGGGTCGCGGCGATGATGCGCCAGATGCCCATTCCCGTCGCGGTCGCCACCAACCGCGCGCTGATCGCGACCGACCTGCGGCCGGTGCTTGCGAAGATCGACCGTCCCGTGCTGATCCTGCACGGCGACAAGGACGTCTCGGCGCCGCTCGACATGACGGGACGGCCGACCGCCAAGGGCATCAAGGGCGCCGAGCTGAAGGTCTATCCCGGCGGCCCGCATGGGCTGTTCGTGACCCACATGAAGCAGGTCAATGCCGACCTTGCTGCGTTCCTGGCTTAGCTGCTGTGGGACGTGAGCGCCCTACTCGCCCTCGTCGCTCGCCAGCACGCCCTTCACGGCGCGCGCCCAGCCGGCGAGCTTGCGCTGCCGGGTCGCCGCGCTCATCGCCGGCCGGAAGCGGTGCTCGAGCCGCCAATTGTCGGCGAACTTCTCCGGCTCCGGATAGACGCCCGCATTCAGGCCGGCGAGATAGGCGGCGCCGAGCGCGGTGGTCTCCTGGATCATGGGACGGTCGACCGGTGCGTCGAGCAGGTCGGCGAGACGCTGCATGGTCCAGTCCGAGGCGGTCATGCCGCCATCGACGCGCAGCACGATCGTGGCCGCGGACGCATCGGGCCAGTCGGCGCGCATCGCCGCCCACAGATCGTAGGTCTGGTAGCAGACGCTTTCCAGCGTCGCATGCGCGAGTTCGGCCGGCCCGGTGTTGCGGGTGAGGCCGAACAGCGCGCCGCGCACGCGCGGATTCCAATAGGGTGCGCCGAGGCCGACGAAGGCCGGCACCAGATAGACCGACTGCATCGAGTCGGACTTGTCGGCGAGCGGGCCGGTTTCCGCGGCATGCTTGATGATGCCGAGCCCGTCGCGCAGCCATTGCACGGCGGAGCCGGCGACGAAGATCGAGCCTTCGAGCGCATAGGTCCTGACGCCGTCGAGCTGATAGGCGATGGTCGTCAGCAGCTTGTTGTTCGATTTCACCGGCGTGGCGCCGGTGTTGAGCAGCGCGAAGCAGCCGGTGCCGTAGGTCGACTTCATCATGCCCGGCGTGAAGCAGGCTTGTCCAATGGTCGCGGCCTGCTGGTCGCCGGCGATGCCCGCGACCTTGATCGGGCCGCCGAACAGGTCGGGCGTGGTGGTGCCGAAATCGGCGGAGGAGTCCTTCACCTCGGGCAGCATCGAGCGCGGCACGCGCAGCAGCTTCAACAGCGTCTCGTCCCACTGCCCGGTGTGGATGTTGAACAGCAGCGTGCGCGAGGCGTTGGTGGCGTCGGTGGCGTGGACCTTGCCGCCGGTCAGGCGCCACAGCAGGTAGCAGTCGACGGTGCCGAACATCAGCTCGCCGCGGTCGGCCCGCTCGCGCGCGCCCGGCACGTGGTCGAGAATCCAGGCGACCTTGGTGCCGGAGAAATAGGGATCGATGATCAGGCCGGTTTTGGCGCTGACATCCGGCTCATGGCCGTCCGCCTTGAGCCGCGCGCAGATGTCGGCGGTGCGGCGGTCCTGCCAGACGATGGCGCGGTGCACCGCCTGGCCGGTGGCGCGGTCCCACACCACGGTGGTCTCGCGCTGGTTGGTGATGCCGATCGCGGCGATGTCCTTCGCGGCCAGGCCCGCCTTCGTCAGCGCGTCGCGGCAGGTCATCACGGTCGAGGTCCAGATGTCCTCCGGCTCGTGCTCGACCCAGCCCGACGCCGGGAAATGCTGTGGGAATTCCTGCTGCGCCACCGCGGCGATCGAGATGTCGGAGCGGAACACGATCGCGCGCGAGGACGTGGTGCCCTGATCGATGGCCAGCACGAAGGACATGGGGTTTCTTCCCGGGAGGTTGACGACGTTGGGCCGACAAGCAAGCGGATCAGGCGGGCGAGGTCAAGGTCGAGCAGCACGTGCCCTGTCCACCCTCCCCTGGAGGGGGAGGGTCGATCGACCGCGCAGCGGGCGAGCGGGGTGGGGTGAAGCCACGGACGCTGGTGCTTGTGAGCTGGTGCTTGTGAAGAGATCACCCCACCCCGCCTCACGTCTCGCTTCGCTCGTCGCGAGGCGACCCTCCCCCTCCAGGGGAGGGTGAGGAAATCGATCGCTGCTGCTCGGTTAGGTAGGAGCCCGCTACACCGCCGCCGTGGTCACGCCGCCGTCGACGACGATGGTCTGGCCGGTCATGAAGGTCGACGCATCCGAAGCGAGGTAGGCGACCGCGCCGGCGATCTCGTGCGGCTCACCGATGCGGCGGAGCGGCGTGGTGGCGCAGCGCTGTTTCAGGCGGGCCTCGTCCTCCCACAGCGCGCGGGCGAAGTCGGTCTTGACCAGGCCCGGCGCGACGCAATTGATGCGGACGCCCTGCGGACCCCATTCGCCGGCGAGGCTGCGGCACAGCGAAAAATCGGCGGCCTTGGAGATGCCGTAGGCGCCGATCACGGTCGAGCCGCGCAGGCCGCCGATCGAGGAGACGATGATGACCGAACCCTTGCCGCGCGCGGCCATCGGCGGGATCGCCTTGGCGCAGAGCCAGAGATTGCTCTTCACGTTGGAGGCCATGATCTTGTCGAAGGCCTCGTCTGATATGTCGAGCAGCGGACCGTAATACGGGTTCACCGCCGCATTGCAGACGAGGATGTCGACCTGGCCGTAGCGCTTCACAGCGCCGTCGATCAGCGCGTCGACTTCGGCGCGACGCGAGATGTTGCAGGGGATGACATGGGCGTCGCCGCCGTTGGCGCGGATGCCGCTCGCGACCTCCTCGCAGGCGTCAAGCTTGCGGCTGGAGATCACCACCTTGGCGCCGAGCTGCGCGAGCAGCTCCGCCGAGGCGCGGCCGATGCCGCGGCTGGAGCCGGTGACGACGGCGACCTGTCCGGAGAGGTCGAAGGGATTGGGGGTCATATCTGCTTCCTCCGCGTCATTGCGAGGAGTGAAGCGACGAAGCAATCCAGAGTTGCGCGTGACGCCCTGGATTGCTTCGCTCCGCTCGCAATGACGGCTCGACGATCAAATTGCTCCGGAGCCAGTCGACGCCGGCAACGTAGCTCTCTCAAATCCGTCATGCGCGGGCTTGACCCGCCTGCGGGGCCGAAGCCCCTTCGGCGCGGCGAAGGCCCGCGCATCCATCTCAGAGAGCGATGGGTTGCCGGGCCAAGCCCGGCAACGACGCATTCGCTTAGATCAACCCGCCGGCCTCGCTGACGCGGCGCATGTGGTAGTCGGTGTCGCCGAACGTCGTTTCGATCATCGACAGCCGCTTGAAGTAGTGGCCGATCTTGGCCTCCATGGTCATGCCGATGCCGCCATGGAGCTGGATCGACTGCTGGCCGACGAACTTGGCCGATTTGCCGATCTGGACCTTGGCTGCGGCAATCGATGTGGCGCGCTCCTTGGCGTCGTCGAACTCGGCGGCCATGGTGGCGAACATTGACATCGAGCGGGCCTGCTCCAGCGCGACGAACATGTCGGAGGCGCGGTGCTGCAGCGACTGGAACGAGCCGATCGCGACGCCGAACTGCTTGCGCGTCTTGATGTACTCGACCGTGGTCTTGAGCGACTCGTCCATCAGGCCGACCGCCTCGGCGCACAGCGCGATGCGGGCTTCGTCGACGACGCGCTCGATCAGCGGCAGGCCGCCCGCGGGATCGCCGATCACGCTGTCAGCGCCGACCTCGACGCCGGTGAAGGTGATGTCGGCGGCATGCAGGCCGTCCTGGGTCGGATAGCCCTTGCGGGTGACGCCCTTCGCATCCGCCGGCACGATGAAGACGCCGATGCCGGACTTGTCGCGCTGGCCGCCCGAGGTGCGCGCAGTGACGATCAGGGTGTCGGCGTTCTCGCCGTTGAGGACGACGAACTTTTCGCCGTCGATGACATAGCCGTCGCCCTTCTTCTTCGCTGAGGCGGCGACATCGAACAGGTCGTAGCGCGACTGCTTCTCGAGCTGGGCGAAGGCAAACGTCTTGCTGCCGTCGATGATTCCCGGCAGATGCGCCGCCTTCTGCGCGGCCGAGCCGCCATGACGCAGGAAGCCGCCAGCGAGCACCACGGTCGCCAGATACGGCTCGAGCACCAGCGCGCGGCCCATCGCCTCCATCACGATCATGGTCTCGACGCCGCCGGCGCCGAAGCCGCCATCGTCCTCGGAGAACGGCAGCCCGAGCAGGCCCTGCTCGGCGAGCTTGGACCACATCGCATGGCTCCAGCCGCCCTTCTCGCTCATGTACTTCTTGCGCTTGTCGAAATCATAGGCATCCGCCAGCAGGCCGTCGATGCTGTCCTTGAGGAGGCGTTGCTCCTCGGTGAGATCAAAATCCATTGGTTGACTCTCCAGTATCCCCATTCTCCGTCATGCCCGCGCTTGTCGCGGGCATCCACGTCGTGCCGTTGTGCGGGCGGCGTGGATGGCCGGGTCAAGCCCGGCCATGACAGCGTGCGTCGTCGAGGCGCTGCGGCTCACATGTCAGAGCCCCAGCACCGCCTTGGCGATGATGTTGCGCTGGATCTCGTTGGAGCCGCCGTAGATCGAGACCTTGCGGTTGTTGAAGTAGCTCGGCGCGATCTGGGCGGTCCAATCCATGGTCTCGTTGCTGTCGTCGTCGCCGTGCACGTCATACGGCGCGGCAAACGGGCCGATCACCTCCATCAACAGCTCGGTCGTGGTCTGCTGGATCTCGGAGCCCTTGATCTTCAGCACCGAGGAGGCCGGATTGGGCTTGCCCTTGCCGTGCTTGCCTTCGTCGGCGACGACGCGCAGCTGCGTCAGTTCCAGCGCCTTCAGCTCGACCTCGCAGGCCGTGAGCTTCTCGCGGAACGACGGATCCTCCAGCACCGGACGGCCGCCGGATTCGATCTTGCCGGCGAGCTCCTTGATGCGGCGGATGCGTTCCTTGGAGACGCCGACGCGGGCAATCCCCGTGCGCTCGTTGCCGAGCAGGAACTTGGCGTAGTCCCAGCCCTTGTTCTCCTCGCCGATCAGGTTCTCGATGGGCACCTCGACGTCGTCGAAGAACACCTCGTTGACCTCGTGGCCGCCGTCGATGGTCTGGATCGGACGCACCGTCACGCCCTTCGACTTCATGCTGAAGACGATGAAGGAGATGCCCATCTGCTTCTTCGCCGCGGGATCCGTACGGCACAGGCAGAAGATCATGTCGGCGTGCTGAGCCAAGGTGGTCCAAGTCTTCTGGCCGTTGATGATCCACTTGTCGCCGCGGCGCTCCGCCTTGGTCTTCAGCGAGGCGAGGTCGGAGCCCGAGCCCGGCTCGGAGAAGCCCTGGCACCACCAGTCGTCGACATTGGCGATGCGCGGCAGATACTTCCTCTTCTGCTCCTCGTTGCCGAAGGTGTAGATGACGGGACCGACCATGCTGACGCCGAAGGCGAGCGGCTGCGGCGCCGGATAGGCCTGCAGCTCCTCGTTGAAGATGTAGTGCTGCACCGAGGTCCAACCGGTGCCGCCATATTCCTCCGGCCAGTGCGAGACACCCCAACCCTTCTTGTTGAGGATGCGCCACCAGGTCACCATCTCGTCCTTCGACAGATGGCGGCCTTCGATCATCTTCCGCCGCGTCTCCGGCGGCACATTGTCCCTGAAGAACTGCCGCACTTCCTCGCGGAACGCCTGCTCTTCCTTCGTGAATGCAAGATCCATCGGATCCTCCCTGACTATTCAATTCGGTATTCGGTTGGCGCGTCTTGCTCCACTGTCGTCCCTGCGAACGCAGGGACCCATATCCACCGGCTCACGTTTGGGGGCACGGGCCTCTGACGGAATGCCCCAAGTTAGAACACGCGGTATGGGTCCCGGGTCTGCACTTGCGAGCGCTCGCGCGCTCGCAAGCTTGCCCGGGACGACACCTGTTAAAATCCCGCGCGAGATTCGCGCGGGACGACAATCAAGTTACTGCAGCACCTCGAACAGGCCGGCGGCGCCCATGCCGCCGCCGACGCACATGGTGACGACGGCGTACTTCGCCTTGCGGCGGCGGCCTTCGATCAGCGCATGGCCGGTCAGGCGCGCGCCCGACATGCCGTAGGGATGGCCGACCGCGATGGCGCCGCCATTGACGTTGATCTTGTCCGGGTCGATGCCGAGCTTGTCGCGGCAATAGAGGACCTGCACCGCGAACGCCTCGTTGAGCTCCCACAGGCCGATGTCGTCGACCGTGAGACCATGGCGCTTGAGCAGCCGCGGCACCGCGAACACCGGGCCGATGCCCATCTCGTCGGGCTCGCAGCCATGCGCAACGAAGCCGCGGAAGATGCCGAGCGGCTGCAGGCCGCGCCTGGCCGCGTTGGCGTCGCTCATGATCACGCAGGCCGAGGCGCCGTCGGAGAGCTGGCTGGCATTGCCGGCGGTGATCGAGAAGCCGTCGCCGCGCACGGCCTTGAGGCCGGCGAGACCTTCGGCGGTCGTCTCCGGACGCGGGCCTTCGTCCTGCGAGAAGGTCACGTCCTTGAACGAGATGTTGCCGGTGGCCTTGTCGGTCACCGCCATCTTGGTGGTGATCGGCGCCAGTTCGTCGTTGAACTTGCCGCCCTGCTGCGCGGCCGCGGTGCGGCGCTGGCTCTCCAGCGCATATTCGTCCTGCCGCTCGCGCGAGATGCCGTAGCGCTTGGCGACGATCTCGGCGGTGTCGATCATCGGCATGTAGACGTCGCCCTTGATCTCGAGCAGCGCCGGATCGGTGGCCTGGAAGGCGTTCATCTTGTCGTTCTGGACCAGCGAGATCGACTCGCCGCCGCCGCCGACTGCGATCTCGACACCGTCGAAGATCACCGAGCGCGCAGCCAGCGCGATCGCCTGCAGGCCGGAGGCGCATTGGCGGTCGATCGTGGTACCGCCAACCGACACCGGCAGGCCGGCGCGCAGCAGCGCCTTGCGCGCGATGTTGCCGCCGGTCGAGCCCTGCTGCAGGGCCGCGCCCATCACGACGTCTTCGATCTCGGCCGGATCGACCTTGGCGCGCTTGACGGCCTCGCCGATGGCGTGGCCGAGCAGCGTCGCGCCGCCGGTGGCGTTGAGCGCGCCGCGATAGGCCTTGCCGATTGGCGTGCGGGCGGTGGAAACGATGACGGCATCGGTCATGGGCGGACCTCCTGTTGTTGTTACGGATGTTTGCTGTGAGACGTGGGTGATTGCTGCTGGCGCAATTCGTGGCGCGACAGCTTGCCGACCGGCGTGCGCGGCAGCTCGTCGACGAACTCGAGCGCCGCGGGCAGCTCGTGCTTGCCGAGCTTGCCGGTGAGGAAGGCGCGGAGATCCTCGACCGGGAACGGTGCTGCGCCGTCGCGCAGCTTGATGAAGGCCTTGGCGGCCTCGCCGCGATAGGCGTCGGGAATACCGATCACGATGACCTCCTGCACCGCCGGATGGGTGTAGATCGCCTGCTCGATCATCTGCGGATAGACGTTGAAGCCGCCGGAGATGATCATGTCCTTCTTGCGGTCGACCAGGAAGTAGAAACCGTCGGCGTCGACATAGCCGATGTCGCCAGTCAGGAAATGATCGCCGACGAACGACTGCGCCGTTTCCTCCGGCCGGTTCCAATAGCCCTTGGTGACGTTTGGCCCCTTGATCCGGATCTCGCCGACCTCGTTCACGCCAAGCACCTTTGAGGGATCCTCGAGCGACACGACGTCCATCTCGATGCCGGGCAGCGTGATCCCGATCGAGCCGGGCTTGTCCGGCCCACCCTTGGGATGGGCGGTGCCGGGCGAGCAGGTCTCGGTCATGCCCCAGCCGCTCTTCAGCTTCATGCCGACGCGGCGCTCCAGGATGCGCGCGACCTCGACTGGCAGCGGCGCGCCACCGGAGCCGACGCTGGTCAGCGACGACAGGTCGCGCGTGTCGAGATCCGGCAGGTTGGCGATCGCGATCCACATCGTCGGCACGCCGGGAAAATAGGTCGCGCGCTTGACCTCGATGTCGCGCATCACGGCTTCCAAGTCGAAGCGCTGGTGCAGCGAGATCAGGCTGCCGAGGCGCAGCGAGGTCAGCAGCACCACCGTCAGCGCATAGATGTGGAACAGCGGCAAGACGCAGATCACCCGGTCGGAACCATTGCCGTTCGCGCGCGTCGCGCGACCCCAGATCTCCGCGATCGACACCGCCGAGGTGAGATTGCCATGCGTCAGCATCGCGCCCTTGGGCAGGCCGGTGGTGCCGCCGGTATATTGCAGCAGGGCGATGTCGTCGGGCGAGAT
Source organism: Bradyrhizobium sp. SZCCHNR2028 (assembly GCF_032380995.1). Lineage (NCBI taxonomy): Bacteria > Pseudomonadati > Pseudomonadota > Alphaproteobacteria > Hyphomicrobiales > Nitrobacteraceae > Bradyrhizobium > Bradyrhizobium sp. SZCCHNR2028. The sequence goes on from NZ_JAUHJF010000021.1 coordinate 86,851, forward strand.
GGCCGGCCACGCGGCTGGCGCGACGGCGCCATCGACGAAGGCGCGGTGGGTGATCACGGCGGGACTATCCGGCAACGGCGTTTGCGGCGTGCCGACCTTGCCCCAATGGTCGTCCTCGCAGACGATCAGGCGATCGAGCAGGCCCTTCTCCAGGAACTTCAACGCCGTCGGCAGCAGCGCGCTGAGGTTCGACGTCACCAGGATGCGCGCGCCGGAATCGCTGAGCTTGTGCGACAGCGCGATCTCGCCATCGAGCGGCGACAGGTGCACCACGCGGGCACCGGCCTTGAGCGCGCCGAAGAAGTTGATCGGATGATCTGGCGTGTTGCCGAGGAACAGCGCGATCGAGGCGCCCTTGCCAAAGCCCGCACGCAGGAAGGCCGCGGCGGCCTGGTTGGCAAGCGCTTCGAGCTGCTTGAATGTGACCGGCCGATCGCGGAATTCGAGCGCATCGCGCTCGCCGAACTCGCTCACCGCCTGCGCCAACAGGTCCGGCAAGGTGCCGCGCGCGATCGGCGCGTCCCAGCGGACGCCTTCGGGATAGAACTGTTCGCCGGGATGGGTCATGAGGACTCTGTATTTCTTGCCGTAAGGCGGCCCCGCTCTCTCCGTTCCCTCCCCCCTTGTGGGGGAGGGCCAGGGAGGGGGGTGGCCCCAGGCGAGACTGCCGTTGTGGACCCCCACCCCCAACCCCTCCCCGCAAGGGGGAGGGGGGCGCAGTTGAGCACGGAGCTAGAGCGAAGCCTCAAGCGGCCTTCCCCTGTGCCAGCGACGCGAAGGTCTTGCCTTCGTCGGCGAGCTTCTTCAAAAGCGGCGCCGGCTCCAGCGACGGATCGTTGGTCTCCTTGGCGTAGTAGGCCAGCCGCTCGGCGATGTGCTTCAGACCGACGCTGTCGGCCCAGTACATCGGACCGCCGCGATAGATCGGCCAGCCATAACCATAGAGCCAGACGACATCGATATCCGACGGCCGCGCGGCGATGCCCTCGGCGAGAATCTTCGCGCCTTCGTTGATCATCGGATACATCATGCGCTCGAGGATCTCCTCGTCGCTGACCGCGCGCCGCCTGAGGCCGAGCTTGGCGAGCGTCTCGTCGATCAGCTTCTCGACATCGGGATCCGGCAGCGGCGCACGCGAGCCGGCTTCGTACTTGTAATAGCCCTTGCCGGTCTTCTGGCCGAAGCGGCCGGCCTCGCACAGCGCGTCCGCGATCTCGCTCTTGATGCCGCGGTCCTTGCGCGAGCGCCAGCCGATGTCGAGGCCGGCGAGATCGCCCATCGCGAACGGGCCCATCGGCATGCCGAACTTGGTGACGACGGCGTCGACCTGCTGCGGCAGCGCGCCTTCGAACAACAGCTTCTCGGCCTGCTTGCCGCGCTGCGCCAGCATGCGGTTGCCGACGAAGCCGTCGCAGACGCCGACCACGGCCGGCACCTTTGCGATCTTGCGCGCGATCGACACCGCGGTGACGAGCGCATCCGGCGCCGTCTTCTCCGCACGCACGATTTCGCACAGCTTCATGACGTTAGCCGGCGAGAAGAAATGCATGCCGAGCACGTCCTGCGGGCGGCTGGTCTCTGCGGCGATGGCGTCGATGTTCAGATACGAGGTGTTCGAGGCCAGCACGGCGCCGGGCTTGGCGTATTGATCGAGCTTGCCGAACACTTCCTTCTTGACGGCCATGGTCTCGAACACCGCCTCGATCACGAGATCGGCATCCTTGACGTTCTCGAGTCCGACCTTGCCATCGATCAGCGCCATGCGCTTGGCCGGCGCATCGGCCGGGATGCCGCCCCGCGCGGCGGTCGCCTCCCAGTTCTTCTGCATGATGCCCATGCCGCGCTTGAGCTGCTCCTCGGCGGTCTCGATCAGCGTGACCGGGATGCCGGCATTGGCGAACGACATCGCGATGCCGCCGCCCATGGTGCCGGCCCCGATGATGGCGACGCGCTCGACCTTGCGACCCTTGGTGCCCTCGGGCACGCCGGCGATCTTGGCCGCCTCGCGCTCAGCGAAGAAGGCGTAGCGCTGCGCCTTGGACTGATCGCTGGTGAGGAGCTTGAGGAAGCCTTCGCGCTCCTTCTTCAGGCCCTCGTCGAACGGCAGGTCGATCGCGTAGCCGACCGCGTCGGCGGCCGCGAACGGCGCCTCGAGGCCGCGCGACTTCTTGGTGATCGCCGCCACCGCACTGGTGAAGATCGAGCGATCGGCCTTGGCGGCCGCCAGCTTGGAATCGTCGTCACGCAACTTGCGCAGCGGACGGTTCTCCGCCACCACCTTGCGCGCGAAGGCCTCGCCGCCCGATGCCAGCCCCTCGACGATCTCCTCGATCAGGCCCGCCTTCAGCGCTTCCGCTGCGCCGATCGGATCACCGCCAACGATCATCTTGACCGCGAGCTCGGGGCCTACGGCGCGCGGCAGGCGCTGGGTGCCGCCCGCGCCCGGCAGCAGGCCGAGCTTCACCTCGGGCAGGCCGAGCTTCGCCTCCTTGGTGGCGACACGATAATGACAGGCGAGCGCCACTTCGAGACCACCGCCCAGGGCCGTTCCATGAATGGCGGCAATCACCGGCTTGGGGCTGTTCTCGATCGTGCTCAAGACGTCGTTGAGCGCCGGCGGCTTCGGCGGCTTGCCGAATTCGGTGATATCGGCGCCGGCGATGAACGTGCGCCCGCCGCAGGTGAGCACGATCGCCTTGATCGCGGGATCGGCGATCGCCTCCTTGACGTTGTCCAGGATGCCGCCGCGCACTGCGGCACTCAGCGCATTGACGGGCGGACTGTCGATGGTGACGATGCCGATGATGTCATGACGATCAAGCTTTGCCACTTCGCTCACGCGTAAGCTCCTTGGGATGTCGTTTCTTTGCGGCCGGTTAACGTGCCGGCCAATTCTTGGCTTTTCATTTGCGCAGAGTATCAGCCTTGCTTGCGTCTACCCGCTGCTGAACGTCAATTCCGCAGTGCGAAATCTAATTCCACATCTTGACATCCAGGGTTATTTTGAAGCACGAGCGTTGTCAACGAGGCTCATCAATCAACAGCCGATGACATGAAACGCCCAGGGAAGAAACCAGCGACCGATCGGAGCTTCGTCGTCGCGCTGGCGCGCGGCCTGGACGTGCTGCGGGCATTCCGGCCGAATGACGGCCTGCTGGGCAATCAGGAAATCGCCGCGCGCACCAACCTGCCGAAGGCCACGGTCTCGCGCCTGACTTACACGCTCACCAAGCTCGGCTATCTCACCCCAGTGCCGCGCTTCGAGAAATACCAGTTGGCGCCATCGGCGCTGGCGCTGGGCTATGCCGCGCTCGCCAACCTCGGCATCCGCCATCTTTCCGAGCCATTCCGCGAGCAGCTGATGCGCGAGACCGGCGGCGCGGTCGCGATCGGCGGCCGCGACCGGCTCAGCATGATCTATTTCGGCCAGAGCCGTCACGGCGTCGTCAACGTTCAACTCGACGTCGGATCGCGCATTCCGATTGCAACGACAGCAATGGGCCGCGCCTACATCTGGGCGCTGCCGGACGAGGACCGCGCCGCGTTGATGCGGGAGATGCGCGAGCATTATGGCAGCCGTTGGCCGAAGATCCGCGACGGCATCGAACGCGCCGGCGAGACCGTCGCGAAATATGGCTTCACGATCTCGGCCGGCGAATGGCAGGACGACGTTCATGCGGTCGGCGTCGCGTTGAGGCTGAACGACGGAACCGGTCCCTACGCCGTGAATTGCGGAGCACCGGCATTCCGCTTCACGGAAGAGCGTTTGCGGACCGACATTGGACCTCGTCTCGTCGCGATGGTAAGGAACATCGAAGCGGCGCTCGGCGGCCTCGCGCTGTCAACTAATCAAACAAGCAGCCCATCAAACAAAGAACTCAATAAGAAGCCGAAGCCAGGAGGAAAAGTTGCCCGTGTTGCCGAGGGTATCAGATAGCCTGCATCATCGCGGTCGGCTGGCGCCGCGTCCTGACCTGAACGAATTCGGGAGGGGCGAGACGAGATGACGCAGGCACAACTCGCCCAGACCAACGATCCGCTGCTCGCCGTCCGCGACGTCAGCGTCGTGTTCGGCGGCATCGTGGCGCTGAACGGCGTCTCGTTCGACATGCGCCAGGGCCAGATCCTCGGCCTCATCGGCCCGAACGGCGCCGGCAAGACCACCCTGTTCAACTGCCTCAGCCGCCTCTATCAACCGAGCTCCGGCGACATCCTGATGGAAGGCCGCAGCATCCTGAAGCGACCGCCGCACCGCATCGCCGAGATCGGCATCGGCCGCACCTTCCAGAACGTCGCGCTGTTTCCCAATCTCTCCGTGCTCGACAACGTCCGCGTCGGCACCCACGCGCGCACCTCCAGCGACATCATCTCGGATTCGTTGCGTCTGGCCTGGGTCCGGCGCAGCGAGAATTCCGTCAACACCAAGGTTCACGAGATTCTCGCCTATCTCGACCTCGAGGAGGTCGCGCACAAGACCGTGTCCGGGCTGCCGTTCGGCACCCAGAAGCGCGTCGAGCTGGCGCGCGCGCTCGCCGCCGACCCGAAGATCCTGCTGCTCGACGAGCCCGCCGGCGGCCTCAATCACGAGGAGGTCCATGTGCTGGGCGATCTGATCCGGCGCATCCGCGACGACCGCAAGGTGACCGTGCTGCTGGTCGAGCATCACATGGGACTGGTGATGTCGATCGCCGACCACGTCGTGGCGCTGAATTTCGGCCGCAAGCTCGCCGAGGGCACGCCCGCCCAGGTGCAGGCCGATCCCGACGTCATCAAGGCCTATCTCGGGAGCAAGGATCAATGACGCCGCTGCTCAACGTCAAGGACCTGCGCGCCTATTACGGCCAGGTCCAGGCCCTGCACGGCCTCTCCTTCTCCCTCAACGAAGGCTCGCTGACGACCCTGCTCGGCGCCAATGGCGCAGGCAAGACCACCACCCTGCGCGCGATCTGCAACATGGTGCGCTCGACCGGCGCGATCGAGTTCGAGGGCAAGCCGCTCAACAACAAGTCGACCGAGAGCATCGTGCGCTTCGGCATTGCCCATGTGCCGCAGGGCCGCGGCACCTTCACCAACATGACGGTGGAAGAAAACCTGCAGCTCGGCGCCATCACCCGCAGCGACAAGGCCGGCATCGTTGCCGACATCGAGCGGATGTATTCCTACTTCCCGAAGCTGAAGGAGCGCCACACCCAGCAGGCCGGCACCCTGTCCGGCGGCGAGCAGCAGATGCTGGCGGTGGCGCGGGCGTTGATGCTGCGTCCCAGGTTGATGCTGCTCGACGAGCCGTCGTTCGGCCTCGCGCCGCTGGTGGTCCGCGACCTCTTCGGCATCCTCGGCAAGATCAACCGCGAGGAAAAGGTATCGATCCTCGTCGTCGAGCAGAACGCGCAGCTCGCGCTGGAGCTCGCCGACCAGGCCTATGTGATCGAGACCGGCCGCATCGTCATGTCGGGTGTCGCCTCGGACATCGCGAACGACGAGAACGTCCGCAAATCCTATCTGGGCTACTAACGGAGGCGGGACAATGGAGCTGTTCACCAACCAGGTCCTGGCCGGCATTGCGACGGGTGCGATCTACGCCTGCATGGCGCTCGCGGTCGTGATGATCTACCAGGCGATCGACCATCTCAACTTCGCGCAAGGCGAGATGGCGATGTTTTCGACCTTCATCTCCTGGCAGCTGATGCAATGGGGCCTGCCCTACTGGGTTGCCTTCGTGGTGACGCTGGCCTTCTCCTTTGCCGGCGGCATCGCGATCGAGCGCGTGCTGTTCAAGCCGCTCACCAAGGCGCCGATCCTGACCCAGGTCGCGGGCTTCATCGCGCTGTACTCGATCATCAACTCGTTTGCCGGACTGACCTGGGACTTCACCATCAAGCAGTATCCGACACCGTTCGGATCGTCGCCGTTCCTGGGCAGCCAGCTGATCTCGACGCATCAGGCCGGCATGATCGGCATCACCTTGCTGCTGCTGATCGGCCTGTACTTCTTCTTCCAGTACACCAGGGTCGGGCTTGCGATGCGCGCGGCGGCAGCGGTGCCGGAATCGGCGCGGCTGGTCGGCATCAACACGTCCTGGATGATCGCGCTCGGCTGGGGCATGGCGGCGGCGATCGGCTCGATCGCCGGCATGCTGATCGCGCCGGTGGTCTTCCTCGAGCCCAACATGATGGGCGGCGTCCTGATCTACGGGTTCGCCGCGGCCGTGCTCGGCGGCCTCACCAGCCCGTTCGGCGCGGTGCTCGGCGGCTTCCTGGTCGGCATCTTCGAGAATCTCGCCGGAACCTACATCCCGCATGTCGGCAACGAGATGAAGCTGCCGATCGCGCTGGCCCTCATCATCTCCGTCCTGGTCATCAAGCCCGCCGGCCTGTTCGGCCGCAGCATCGTGAAGCGAGTCTGATCATGAGCGCAATCGAGGACATCACATCCCAGGCGCCCGCGGTCGAGGCCGTTCCGAAGCGGGCCATGACCTTGAGCTCCGGTACGACCTTCGTGATCGTGCTGCTGCTCCTGGTGGTGCCGCTGTTCGTCAAGAACTTCATCATCTTCCAGATGACGATGCTGCTGATCTACGGGCTGGCCGTGCTGGCGCTGAACATCCTGACCGGCGGCTCCGGCCAGTTCTCGCTGGGCAACAGCGCGTTTTATGCCGTCGGCGCCTATACTTCGGCGATCCTGATGGAGCAGTACAACGTCAACTACGCGCTGACCCTGCCGGTCGCCGGCGTCATCTGCTTCGGCTTCGGCTTCCTGTTCGGCCAGCCGGCGCTGCGGCTGTCAGGCGTCTATCTCGCGCTCGCCACGTTCGCGCTCGCCACCGCCATGCCGCAGATCCTCAAGCTCGGCTTCTTCGAGGAATGGACCGGCGGCGTGCAGGGCCTCGTCGTCACCAAGCCGGACGCGCCGTTCGGCCTGCCGATGTCGCAGGACATGTGGCTGTATTACTTCACGCTGGCGATCACGATCGCGATCTACGTGTTCTCGGTCAACTTGCTGCGCTCGCGCTCCGGCCGCGCCTTCATGGCGATCCGCGACAACGAGATCGCGGCCTCCGCCATGGGCATCGACGTCGCGACCTACAAGACGCTGGCGTTCGGCGTCAGCGCCGGCATCACCGGCGTCGCCGGCGGTCTCGGCGCCATCGCGGTGCAGTTCGTGGCGCCCGACAGCTACACGATCGTGCTCGCGATATCGCTGTTCCTCGGCATGGTGGTCGGCGGCGTCGGCTGGCTGCCCGGCTCGTTCGTCGGCGCCGCCTTCATCATCTTCGTCCCCAATATCGCCGAAAGCATTTCGAAGGGCCTGTCCGGCGCGGTGTTCGGCGTGCTGCTGTTCCTCGTCATCTTCCTCGTGCCGCACGGCTCGCGGCAAGTGGCGATGGTGGCGCAGCAGCTGCTCGGCAAACTCAGAAAGAACTAAGGAGGAACTCTTGCAGCTCGTTCAGCAACTACGAATCGCCGCGCTCGCGACGGCGGTCATCGCCCTCACCTCGGGCGGAGCACTCGCCCAGAAGAAATACGACACCGGCGCCTCCGACACCGAGATCAAGATCGGCAACATCATGCCCTATAGCGGCCCCGCGTCCGCCTACGGCGTGATCGGAAAGACCGAGGAGGCGTATTTCAAGAAGATCAACGCCGAGGGCGGCATCAACGGCCGCAAGATCAACTTCGTCAGCTATGACGACGCCTATTCGCCGCCCAAGGCGGTCGAGCAGGTGCGCAAGCTGGTCGAGAGCGACGAGGTGTTGTTCGTCTTCAATCCGCTCGGCACGCCGTCGAACTCGGCGATCCAAAAATATCTCAACGGCAAGAAGATCCCGCAGCTGTTCGTCGCCACCGGCGCCACCAAGTGGAACGACCCGAAGAACTTCCCGTGGACCATGGGCTGGCAGCCGAGCTACCAGAGCGAGGGCCGCATCTACGCGAAGTACCTGCTCAAGGACAAGCCCGGCGCCAAGATCGGGGTGCTGTTCCAGAACGACGATTTCGGCAAGGACTATCTCAAGGGCCTCAAGGACGGCCTGGGCGACAAGGCCGCGTCCATGATCGTCATGGAAGAGAGCTACGAGACCTCAGAGCCCTCGATCGACGGCCACATCGTCAAGCTCAAGGCCTCGGGCGCCGACGTGTTCTTTAGCGTCACGACGCCCAAATTCGCTGCACAGGCGATCAAGAAGCTCGCCGAGATCGACTGGCATCCGACCCATCTCGTCGTCAACGTGTCGGCCTCCGTCGGCAGTGTGATCAAGCCGGCCGGCTTCGAGAACTCGCAAGGGATTCTTTCGGCCGCCTATGCCAAGGATGCTGCGGATCCGCAGTGGAACGATGATCCCGGCATGAAGAAGTTCTTCGACTTCCTCGCGCAGCACTATCCCGACGCCAACAAGCTCGACAGCTCGACGGTCTATGGCTACGGCGCCGCGCAGACGCTGGTGAAGGTGCTGCAGATGTGCGGTGACGACCTCACCCGCGCCAATGTGATGAAGCAGGCCGCGAGCCTGAAGGACTTCGCGCCCGACACGCTGCTGCCGGGCGTCAAGATCAACACCTCGGCCACCGACTTCGCGCCGATCGAGCAATTGCAGATGATGCGGTTCAAAGGCGAGAAGTGGGAGCTGTTCGGCGAGGCGATCAGCGGCGCCATCGAGTAATCGCGCATCGCCGCAGAAAGCGGTGCCGATCTCCACTGGCCCTCCGCGCTATCGGCGCGGAGGGCTTTTTCATATCTGGATCGGCATCGAGCCATTTATCTCAGGCTGTTCTTGCAGAGCACTCACTCGCGGAGATTGCGCCGATCTCTCGCAGTTGCACATGACATGGACCGCCCAGGCACCGCGAAAACACGGACCGTGCCGTGATGTCGCAACCACCCCGGTGCAGCTCTGCTATAGTTCCGGGCATAACAAGAGCCTCCATCAAGGCGGCCGCGACACGTCAACCAAACCAACACGGGAGAAACGCACCATGATGATCACGCGAAGGGCCGCCCTCGCCTCGGCCGCCGCCATCGTCCTCGCCTCGAGCTCCGCAATCGCCGCCGACAAGAAGTACGACACCGGCGCCTCCGACACCGAGATCAGGATCGGCAACATCATGCCCTATAGCGGGCCGGCCTCGGCCTACGGCATCATCGGCAAGACGGAAGCGGCCTACTTCAAGAAGATCAACGCCGAGGGAGGCATCAACGGTCGCAAGATCAACTTCATCTCTTATGACGACGCCTATTCGCCGCCAAAGACGGTCGAACAGGCACGCAAGCTGGTCGAGAGCGATGAGGTGCTGTTCATCTTCAATTCGCTGGGCACGCCGCCGAACTCGGCAATCCACAAATACATGAACTCGAAGAAGGTCCCGCAGCTGTTCGTCGCCACCGGCGCCACCAAGTGGAACGACCCGAAGGATTTCCCCTGGACCATGGGCTGGCAGCCAAACTACCAGAGCGAATCCCGAATCTACGCAAAATATCTGCTGAAGGAAAAGCCGGACGCCAAGATCGCTGTGCTGTATCAGAACGATGATTACGGCAAGGACTATCTGAAAGGGCTGAAGGACGGGCTTGGCGCCAAGGCCGCCTCAATGATCGTCATGGAGGAGAGCTACGAGACCGCCGAACCCTCGATCGACAATCACATTGTCAAACTCAAGTCCACGGGCGCCGACGTATTCGTGAACATCACCACGCCGAAATTTGCGGCGCAGGCAATCAAGAAGGTCAAGGAGATCGACTGGAAGACGCTGCATATCCTCAACAACGTCTCCGCCTCCGTCGGCAGCGTCCTGAAGCCAGCTGGCTATGAGAATTCGCAGGACATCATCTCGGCGGCCTATCTGAAGGACGTCTCCGATCCGCAATGGAAGGACGATGCCGGGATGAAGCAATTCCTCGACTTCATGTCCAAGGATTTTCCCGATGGCGACAAGCTCGACGGCGGAACGGTCGTCGGCTACAGCGTCGCGCAGACGCTGGTCCAAGTGCTGAAGCAGTGCGGCGACAACCTCACCCGCGAGAACGTCATGAAGCAGGCCGCATCCCTGCGCAACTTCCGCACCGAGATGCTGCTGCCTGGCATCACGATCAACACCTCGGCGACCGACTTCGCACCCGTCAGCCAGTTGCAGCTGATGCGCTTCAAGGGCGAGAAGTGGGAGCTGTTCGGCGACGTGATCTCCGCCGACGTCGGCGGCTAACGACGGAACGCAGTTGAAACCGCCTCCTGCGGCCTCCCGCCGCAGGCGGCGCTCTCTCCAAGCATCTTTGCTGTCTTTGCCAAGAATTTCTTAAGCTAGGAGTTGAAAGAGAGGCGGTCATGCAGCGGCGGCGGTTACGCCGAGCGCGCGGCTGCGCTATGGGGACTCGTCCGGAGTGAAACGAGTCGCCCGCCTTGCGGGCGGATCCAACAACAAGGCCAAGCTCCAAGGCCGAGAAGGAGTCCCCACGTGACCACTGCCCTCACCCGCCGCACCGTCTCCAGCATGCTCGGTCTCGCCCTGGCCGGCGCAGTTGCCGGCAGCGCCCATGCCGACAAGAAATACGACACCGGCGCGAGCGACACCGAGATCAAGATCGGCAATATCGTGCCCTATAGCGGCCCGGCGTCGGCCTATGGCTCGGTCGGCAAGGCGATGACGGCCGTGTTCAAGAAGGTCAATGACGACGGCGGCATCAACGGCCGCAAGATCAACTTCATCTCCTATGACGACGCCTATTCGCCGCCGAAGACGGTCGAGCAGGCGCGCAAGCTGGTCGAGAGCGACGAGGTGCTGTTCCTGTTCGGCGTGCTCGGAACCGCGCCCAATACAGCGATCCAGAAATATCTCAACTCCAAGAAGGTGCCGCAGCTGTTCGTCGCGACCGGCGCCACCAAGTGGAATGAGCCCAAGACATTTCCATGGACCATGGGCTGGCTGCCGAGCTACCAGTCCGAGGCGCGCATCTACGCGAAGTATCTCACCGCGCAGCAGCCCGCCGGCAAGATCGCCGTGCTCTACCAGAACGACGACATGGGCAAGGACTACCTGAAGGGCCTCAAGGACGGGCTCGGTGATGCGTCGCGCCTGGTGCTGGAAGAGAGCTACGAGATCGCCGAACCCACGGTTGAATCGCACATCGTCAAGATGAAGTCGGCCAACCCCGACATCGTCGTGCTGTTCACCACGCCGAAGTCCGGAGCCCAGGCGATCAAGAAGCTCGGCGAGATGAACTGGAAGCCGCTGACCATCATCTCGAACGTCAGTGCCTCCACCGCGGCCGTGATGCGCCCGGCCGGCGTCGAGAACTCGCAAGGGGTGATCTCGGCGGCCTATGCCAAGGACGCGTCCGATCCGCAATGGACCAACGACCCGGGCCTCGGCGCGTTCAGGGAGCTGCTCGCCAAATATCTGCCGGAAATCAACCCCGTGGATTCGTCGGCGCTGACCGGCTACAACATCGCCACCACGATGGTCGAGGTGCTGAAGCGATGCGGCGACGAACTGACCCGCGCAAATGTCATGAAGCAGGCGGCAAGCCTGAAGCAGTTTGCGCAAGGCGGGCTGCTGCCCGGCATCACGCTGACCACGGGTCCCGACGATTTCCAGCCGATCGAGCAACTGCAGCTGATGCAGTTCAAGGGCGAGCGCTGGCAGCTGTTCGGCGACGTGATGAGCGGCGAGCTGAAATAGGCCCTGCACGTCAGACGGGCGGCGCCGCATGACCGGCCGCCGTCCGCTGTTGCGCGCCATTTTCGATGCCGCGGTCGCCGCGGCGCATCCCAACGTGGTGCTTCCGGCGCATCTGCCGGTGGCACCCCGGGGGCGGATCATCTGCCTCGCCGCAGGCAAGGGCGCCGCGGCCATGGCGGTGGCCGCCGAGCGGCATTACCTGGACACGCTCGGGTTCGATCCGGCGAGGCTGACCGGAATTGCGACCACCCGTCACGGTCATGGCGTGCCGACCCGGCGGGTCAAGGTGATCGAAGCCGGCCACCCGATGCCGGACGAGGCCGGGCTGAAAGCGGCAGACGACACGTTGCAGCTGGCGGCGACGGCCGAAGCCGACGACCTGATGCTGGTGCTGATCTCCGGCGGCGGCTCCGCCAACTGGATTGCGCCGGCCCATGGCGTGAGCTTCGCGCAGAAGCAGCAGCTGACCCGTGCGCTGCTGCGCTCGGGTGCGCCGATCGGCGAGATGAACACGGTGCGAAAGCATCTGTCGCGCATCAAGGGCGGACGCCTGGCGCGGGCCGGGCAGAAGGCCGAGATCGTGACGCTGGCGATCTCCGACGTGCCGCATGACGATCCCTCGGCCATCGCATCGGGGCCGACGGTGCCGGATCCGACCACGCTGGCCGATGCCCGCGCGATCGTTGCGAAGTACAAGCTCGAGGTCGACCCGGCCATCGCCCGGGCGCTCGATGATGCTGCCAACGAGAGCTGCAAGCCCGGCGATGCCGCCTTTGCCCGCGCCTCGTTCGAGCTGATCGCGCGTCCCGCGAGCTCGCTCAAAGCCGCCATGGCCAGTGTCAAGGCCGCCGGCTACGACGTGCTCGATCTCGGCGCCGACCTCGAAGGTGAGGCGCGCGAGGTCGCGACCGATCACGCCAAGCTGGCGCGGGAGGCCCGCGCGCTCGGCCGCCGCATGGCGATCATCTCCGGTGGCGAGCTCACCGTGACGGTGCGCGGCCAGGGCCGCGGCGGCCCGAACCAGGAATATGCGCTCGCGCTCGCCGACCTGCTCAAGGACATGGAGGGCGTCGCGGCGCTCGCCGGCGACACCGACGGCGCCGATGGCGGCGGTGGCAGCGCCTCCGATCCGGCCGGCGCGCTTGTCGACGCCGAGGTCATCGCCGCGATGCGGGCGCAGGGGCTGGATCCGCAGGCCTATCTCGCCAACAACGACGCCACCGCATTTTTCGCCGCGACCGGTGGCCTGCTGCAGACGGGACCGACGCTCACCAACGTCAACGACGTCAGGGTCATCCTGGTCGATTGAGGGGCGCGACTGCGTCCTTCAGAACTCCTCTGCGATCTTGGTCAGCATCGCCAGCAGCGCCTCGCGCCCATCCGGGCCGAGCAGCTCGTTGAGCCGCGCCTCGTGCTTCGACACCACCAGCTTCTTGGCGCGTGCCAGCACGGCGCGGCCCTTCTCGGTCAGCATCAGGATGTGCGAGCGCCGGTCGTTCGCCGAACGCACCCGCGCACACAGGTCGCGGCTCTCGAGGCTGTCCAGCAAGGACACGAAGTTGGGCCGCAGGATGCCCAGGGTGTTGGCGATCTCGGTCTGGTTCCGGCCCGGATTGGCGTCGAGCAGCAGCAGCACCGAGAACTGGGCCGGCGTCAGTTGCAGCGGCGCGACGCAGCGCAGGAAGTCCTCGAACACCTTCAACTGCGCCCGTTTCAGCACATAGCCAAGCAGATCCGACAGCTCGCCGAGCTGGACCGCTTGCGTCTCCTCGACGGCTACGGCAGCTTCCTTCCGGCCTTCCCTCTTGCCGACGGGCTTGGCGCTATCGGCCATCACGATCCGCCGAATTCATCACAGTGGCTTCCATCCCCGGTCCCGAATGCCGCAGCCGGAACAGCGGCCTTGAGATTATAATCGATAATTGTTATCCACTATATCAAACACGGGCAGCCGAATTCAACTGCCCAAGACCGGTGGATGGCGCAGGGCGCCGGCCGCGCCCGGTCACCACAGAGGGGGAGCGTCCTGTCTTGAACACAACGATCTTGCTGTTCCTGTTGCAGGACGGCATTACCAATGGCGCGATCTACGCGCTGCTCGGGCTGGCGCTCGTGCTGGTGTTTGCCGTCACCCGGGTGATCCTGATCCCGCAGGGCGAATTCGTCACCTACGGCGCCCTCACCTATGCCTCGCTCGCGGCCGGCCGCACGCCGGGGACCGCGAAGCTTGCCGTCGTGATCGGCCTGGTGGCCTTTGCCTTCGACCTCTATGCGATGCGCAAGACGCTGCACATGCCGAAGATCCTTCGCACCTTCGGCCTCAACGTCGCCTTCCCGGTGGTCGTCATGCTCGCCACGATGTGGGCCGCCGATCAGCGCATGCCGGCCGGCGTCAGCCTCGTACTGTCGCTGCTGATCGTCGCCAGCATCGGCCTGTCGTTGTATCGGATCGTGTTCCAGCCGCTCGCCCACACCTCGGTGCTGGTGCTGCTGATCGCCTCGGTCGGCGTGCATCTGGCGCTGCAGGGCCTTGGCCTGCTGTTCTTCGGCGCCGAGGGCCAGCGCGGCCCGACGCTGCTCACGGCCAGCGCCACGCTCGGCTCGCTGCGCTTCACCGGCCAGGGCATGGCGGTCTACGGCATCACCGTCGCCTTCATCGTCGGCCTCTGGCTGTTCTTCGGCCTGACCCTTTACGGCAAGGCGCTGCGCGCCACCGCCGTCAACCGGCTCGGCGCCCGCCTCGTCGGCATCCGCACCACGCTCTCCGGCCAGATCGCGTTCCTCCTGGCCTCCACCATCGGCGCGCTCTCGGGCATCCTGATCGTCCCGATCACGACGCTCTATTACGACACCGGCTTCCTGATCGGCCTCAAAGGCTTCATCGCCGCGATCATCGGCGGCCTGATCAGCTATCCCCTGACCGCGGTCGCCGCACTCGTCGTCGGCATCGTCGAGGCGTTCTCCTCGTTCTACGCCTCGAACTTCAAGGAAGTGATCGTCTTCACGCTGCTGATCCCGGTTCTGCTGCTGCGTTCGCTCGCCGCGCCCGCGGTCGAAGAAGATAAGGATTGAGTCGTGCGCGAGCGTTGGCCTCTCATCGTCTTTGCCGTCATTGTCGCGGCGATCCCGTTCATCCCGGGCATGCCGCCGTTCTGGATCGTGCTGCTCGACAATATCGGCCTCTCCGCGCTGGTCGCGATGGGGCTGGTGCTGCTGACCGGCGTCGGCGGTCTGACCTCGTTCGGCCAGGCCGCCTTTGTCGGCTTCGGCGCCTACACGACTGCGGTGCTGTCTGCCAATTACGGCGTATCGCCGTGGCTGACCCTGCCGCTGTCGCTGCTGGTGTCCGGCCTCGCCGCCGTTCTGCTCGGCCTCGTCACCGTCAGGCTGTCCGGCCACTATCTGCCGCTCGGCACGCTCGCCTGGGGCCTCGGCCTGTTCTATCTGTTCAGCAAGCTCGCGTTCCTGGGCCGCAATGACGGCATTTCCGGCATCCCGCCACTGTCGATCGGCAGCCTCAAGATGCTCGATCCCGGCACGATCTATTTCGCGATCTGGGCTGCCGTGCTGATCTCCGCGCTGCTGACGATGAACCTGCTGGACTCCCGCACCGGCCGCGCCATCCGCGCGCTGCGCCGGGGTCACATCGCAGCGGAAGCGTTCGGCGTCTACGCGCCTCGCGCCAAGCTCCTGGTGTTCATCTACGCGGCCGTCCTGGCCGGCCTCTCGGGCTGGCTCTATGCGCACTTCACCCGCGCGGTGAACCCGACGCCGTTCGGCGCCCAGGCCGGCATCGAATATCTGTTCGTGGCCGTCGTCGGCGGCGCCGGCTATGTCTGGGGCGGCGTGCTCGGCGCGGCGATCGTCGTGATCCTGAAGGAGGTGCTGCAGAGCTACCTCCCGCTGCTGCTGCATGGCGAGGGCCAGCTCGAAACCATCGTGTTCGGCATCCTCCTCGTCACGCTTCTCCAGCTCGCCCCGACCGGCCTGTGGCCGTGGCTGACGGCGCGGCTGCCGTTCAAGCCTGTTGCCAAGCAGCCGGACACGTCGGTCAAGCTGCCGGCGCGGGAGCGATCTGCGACGACTCCAAACGTACTGTTGCAGGTCGACAACGCGCGCAAGCAGTTCGGCGGCGTGGTCGCGGTCAACAACGTCTCGTTCGACGTCCAGGCCCGCGAAATCGTGGCGCTGATCGGTCCCAACGGCGCCGGCAAGAGCACGACCTTCAACCTGATCACCGGCGTGCTGCCGCCGACCTCCGGCAACATCGCGGTGCTCGGCAAGGCCGTCGGCAACGCCCCGCCGCAGGACGTCGTCAAGCTCGGCATTTCCCGCACCTTCCAGCACGTCAAGCTGGTGCCGGACATGACGGTGCTGGAGAACGTCGCGATCGGCGCGCATCTGCGCGGCCACTCCGGCGCGCTCTCCAGCATGTTCCGGCTCGACCGCGGCGACGAAGCCAAGCTGCTCGCCGAGGCCGCGCGCCAGATCGAGCGCGTCGGGCTCGGCGACCAGATGCACCAGCTCGCCGGCTCGTTGTCGCTGGGCCAGCAGCGCATCGTCGAGATCGCCCGCGCGCTGTGCGTCGATCCGATGCTGCTCTTGCTCGACGAACCGGCCGCGGGCCTGCGCCACATGGAGAAGCAGCGCCTCGGCGCGCTGCTGCGCGACCTCCGCGCCGGCGGCATGTCGGTGCTGCTGGTCGAACACGACATGGGATTTGTCATGGACCTCGCCGACCGCATCGTGGTGCTCGATTTCGGCACCAAGATCGCCGAGGGCACACCAGCCGCGATCAAGACCAATCCCGAGGTCATCAAGGCGTATCTCGGAGCCACCGCATGAGCACGCTGCTGGAAGTCACCGACGCCCACGTCTCCTACGGCAAGGTCGAGGCGGTCCGCTCGGTCTCGCTCACCGTCGCCGAGAACGAGATCGTCACCATCATCGGCGCCAACGGCGCCGGCAAGACCACGCTGCTCAGTGCCATCATGGGCGTGTTTCCGCTGAAGGGCCGCGTCGCGTTCCTCGGCGAGGACATGGCCCGGCTGGAGATCGAGGACCGCGTCGCGCGCGGTCTGTGCCTGGTGCCGGAGCATCGCGAGCTGTTCGCCACCATGAACGTCGAGGATAATCTGCAGCTCGGCGCTTTCAGAATGTCGAAGGCGCACGCCGCACGCGGCTTCGAGCACGTCTACACGCTGTTTCCGAAGCTGAAGGAACGGCGCAAGCAGCTCGCCGGCACGCTCTCCGGCGGCGAGCAGCAGATGCTGGCGATGGGCCGCGCGCTGATGGGCGCGCCGAAGATGCTGATGCTGGACGAGCCGAGCCTCGGTCTGGCGCCGATCATCGTCGCCGGCATCTTCGAGATCGTCGCCAAGCTGCGCCAGGAAGGCGTCTCGGTGCTGCTGGTCGAGCAGAACGCCAAGGCCGCGCTGAACGTCGCCGATCGCGCCTATGTCATGGAGCTGGGCGAGTTCGTGCTCAACGGCAAGGCCAGCGAGATCGCCACCGACGAGCGCGTGGCGGCGAGCTATCTCGGCTTTGCCGAGACGGCCGCGAGCTGAGCCTGATGTCGATGGGGTGAGGCGCTGCTTCAGGAGGGCGCCTCCTTCGACAGCAGGAAATCGACCATCACACGCTCCAGCGCCCGGTACATGTCCGTCCCGGTCGCCGTCAGGCAACCGCGCTCGCGTGCGGCGGCGATGAACGGCGACACCTCCGGCCGCGTGATCACGCAGCCGCAATAGGCTGACGAGTTGATCGTCGCGATATCGACGGGCAAGGGATCGCCGGGCTGCATGCCCGCAGGCGTCGCATTCGCGACCATGTCGAAGCCACCGGCATCGGTGCTGCCGACGAGCGCGCGGCCCCTACCCCGTTCATTGAGGCGCGCGATCAGCGCGTCACGACGACCTGGATCGCTGTCGTGAATGGCGAGTTCGCGCACGCCCGAATCGATCAATGCAAGGGCAATCGCCGAGCCGGCACCACCCGCGCCGACCTGCAGCGCGCGCACACCGGCGGGCTCGAAGCCTTTTGCCCTCGCAGCACCGACAAAGCCGAGACCGTCGACCATGTCGCCATGCCAGCCGCCGTCCGGGCTGCGGCGCATCAGATTGACGGCGCCGATGAAACGCGCGCGCTCGGTCGCGGTTGCACAGGCGCGATAGCAGGCGAATTTGTGCGGAATGGTCGCGACGATGCCGTCGAGATTCTTCACGCGGGTCATCGTCGCCAGGAAGTCGGCGAGATCAGCCGGCGCGACTTGCACCGCGACCAGGATCGCATCGCTGCCGCGATCGGCAAAGGCCTGGCTGACGCCGGCCGGCGCGCGCACCTGAGCGATGGGATCGCCGATGATGATGTGGAGCCGGGTGGCTCCAGTGGGCGCAGGGATCATGGCGGGCTTTCCGGCAAAAACTCTAAAAGTCATGGTCCTGATGGCCGAAAGGCCGGCTCACCGAGCCGGCCTTTCCTGATCGAAGCTATGGTCCCCGCAAGCTCACTTCGCCGGGACGTATTTTCCGTCCTTCACGGTCAGGATGATGCGGGCGCGGTCGTCGAGGCCGGAGCGATCCTTTTCGGTGAAGTTGTAGACGCCCTGCGAGGCCGCCAGGTCCTTCTCGGTCAGCAGCGCCTGGCGGATGGCCTCGCGGAACTCCGGCGTGCCGGGCTTGGCGGTCTTCAGCGCCACCGGAATCACGCGCTTGAGGATCTCGAACGCGTCGAACGAGTGGCCGGCGAACTGGCTGCGGCTGTTCGGGCCATATTTGCCCTCATAGGCCTTGTTGAGCTCCATGCCCGGCTTCTTGGTGAGCGCGCTGTCGTCCTGCGTCTCCGGCGACATCACCGGACCGGACGCCATGATCACACCCTCCGCCGCCTTGCCGGCGATGCGGATGAAGTCCATGCTCGCGGCGCCATGGGTCTGATAGATCAGGCCCTGATAGCCGCGTTCGCGCAACTCGGTCTGCGGCAGCGCCGCCGCGGTGCCGGAAGCGCCGATCAGGATGGCGTCCGGATTGGCGGCAACCAGCTTCAGCACCTGGCCGGTGACCGAAGTATCGGGACGCGCGAACCGCTCCTCATCGGCAATCGTGATGCCCATCGGCACCGCCTGGTTCTTCAGATCGTTGAACCAGAGATCGCCGTAGGAGTCGGAATAGCCGATGTAGCCGACGGTCTTGATGTTGTGCGCCTTCATGTGCTCGTACAGCACCTTGCCCATGATCGGCACCGGCTGCGGCATCACCACCGACCATTTGGTGCGCTCGGGCGTGACCGGGAACGGCGCCAGGCCGAAATGCGGAATGCCGGCTTCATTGGCGACGTTGGAGACCGCGATGGTCGGCGGCGTCAGCGCCGATCCCATGATGATGTCGGCTTTCGACTCCGTCACGAAGCGCCGCGCATTCGTCGTCGCCGTGGTCGGATCGCCGCCGTCGTCGAGCACGATCACCTTGAGCGGCACGCCGCCGATCTCCTTCGGCACGAACTCGAGCGCATTGCGCTCGGGGATGCCGAGCGCCGCGCCCGGCCCCGTCGTGGTCGTGGTGATGCCGATGGTGATCTCGCTGGTCTGCGCCAGCGCCGGCGCTGATGCCAGCATCGCAATGACGCCAGCCGCCGCCAGATAGGCCTTCCTCATAAAATCCTCCCTCAATCTTTTCGGTTCAGCTCGTGATCCGCCGATCCTGTTTGCAGTCCCGCCCCGACAGGGGCGTCTTCCATCTCGGCTGGCCGATGCGTGTCCAAACGTGATCATAGCATTGAACACGAGAAGATCACCTCTCACCAGTCGACCAAAGCACGACGACGATTCATCCTTAAGACGGCCGCATGTCGCACCCATTTCCGCGCCTCATTCCCCGAGAAACTTGGCTCGCATCTCCTCCGGGAAAGGCGCCGATTTCAGCTTGTCCGGGTCGGCCGGATCGCGCCCGACCAGCACCCGTGTCTCGAACCCTTCGATGGCCAGCCCCTCACCCTTGAACACCTTGTGGGTGACGTCGAAGGACGAGCGCTTGATGCTCTCGATTCGGCTCTCGATCGTGATCCAGTCGCCATAGGTGGAGGGGATGTAGAACTTGGCGCGGGTGTCGACCATGGGGATCCCGACCAGGCCGTAGCGGCGGACGATGTCCTGCTTGGAAAACCCGGCCGCCTCGAACATGACAGAGGTCGCATCGTCGAACATCGCGAAATAGCGCGGATAGTAGACGATGTTGGCGGGATCGCAGTCGCCCCACTGGATCTGCACGTCGCGGCGGTGAACGAACATCGATTAAGCCTCGCTACGCCAACAACAACGGTCGGTAGGGTGGGCAAAGGCACGACGCGCCGTGCCCACCATTTTCCGGGCCGGTGGGCACGCTGCGCTTTGCCCACCCTACGGCTCTCTCCGTCATTGCGAGCGAAGCGAAGCAATCCAGGGCCGGGTCGGGACTCTGGATTGCTTCCGCCTTCGCCCGATGGGCTGCGGCGGATACGTCGTCGCTACGCTGCTCGCAATGACGGAAAATCACTTCGGCGCCATGCGCAGCGAGCCGTCGAGGCGGACGACCTCGCCGTTCAGATAGGCGTTCTCGACCATATGCAGCGCAAGTGCGGCGAACTCATCGGCGTGACCGAGGCGGCGAGGGAACGGGATCGCGGCGGCGAGCGAGTCCTGGGCCTCCTGCGGCAGGTTGGCGAGCAGCGGCGTCAGGAATAGGCCGGGCGCAATGGTCAGCACGCGGATGCCGAACTGTGCGAGCTCACGCGCGATCGGCAGGGTCATGCCGACAATGCCGCCCTTCGAGGCCGAATAGGCGGACTGTCCGATCTGGCCGTCATAGGCCGCGACCGAGGCGGTGTTGATGACGACACCACGCTCGCCGGTCGCCTGCGGCTCCAGCTTGGTCATGCCGTTGGTGACCAGACGCAGCATGTTGAACGAGCCGATCAGGTTGACCTTGATGACCTTCTCGAAATCGGCCAGCGGCATCGGACCGTCGCGGCCGACGACGCGCTTGGCGACGCCGATGCCGGCGCAGTTCACCAGCACGCGCGGCTGCTGGCCGAGCGCCTCGACCGCCTTGGCGACGCCGGCTTCCGCGCCGGCGGCATCGGAAACGTCGCAGACCACGGCCACGCCCTTGATCTCGGCGGCGACCTCCTCGGCCAGCTTGGCATTGAGATCGAACACGGCGACCTTGGCGCCCTGGGCAGCGAGCTTGCGGGCGGTGGCGGCCCCGAGGCCGGAAGCGCCGCCGGTGACGATGGCGGCCTGATCCTTCAACAACATGTCGTTTCTCCCTTGGATGCGTCGATCAGCCGGCGATGATGATGTCGTCGTCCGGCGTCGCGGCGTAGATACGTTCGATCAGGTCCTTGCGGTGCTCCAGCACGGCGCGCTGGTTGATCGATCCCTTGTCGGTGACCTCGCCCTTGTCGATCGACAGCGGCACGCCGAGCAGGACGGCGCGCGTGATGCGCGTCGACGAGCCGGTCGCGGTCTGCAGGAATTTTGCGAAGCGCTCACGGAAGGCCTCGATGATCAGCGGATCGGCCGCTGTGGCGGCGAGATCGTCGAACGGCAAGGTCGCGTTGATCAGCCGGCAGCCGTCGGGATCGAGCACGACGATGGCAGCGATCTCGTCGCGGTTGATGCCGGCAATGATCACGTCGCGCGCCAGCGGCGCGCAGGCCGCGACGAAGCGCGCCCGCAACGGGCCGACCGAGACCCAGGTGCCGGACGCCAGCTTGAAGTCCTCGGCGACACGGCCGTCGAAGTCGAAGCCGGCATTGAAGTCGTCGGGATCGACGGGCTTCAGCGCGTCGCCCATCTTGTAGTAGCCTTCGTCATCGAAGGCCGCGGCCGAGACCTCAGGCAGGCGCCAATAGCCCGGCGTCACGTTCGGCCCCTTGGCCCGCACCTCCATCTTGCCATTGTTGGGCACGAGCTTGGCCTCGTTGCCCGACACCGGCAGGCCGACATGGCCGGAGCGGCTGGTGCGCGGATTGACCGACATGAAGAACGGTGCGGTCTCGGTCGAGCCGAGGCCCGTCAGCATCGGCACGCGAGTGCCGGTCTCGGCCACCGAGAGCTCATCGAGCTCGTTCCAGACATGCGGCGCCAGCGCGGCGCCGGAGAAGAACATCGCATGCAGCCGCTGGAAGAAGGACTTCCGCAGCGCCGGGTCCTCGCGGAAATAGGGCAGCAGCGACTCGTAGCCCTTGGGGACGTTGAAATAGACCGTCGGCGAGATCTCGCGCAGGTTTCGCACGGTCTCCTCGATCCCGCCGGGCACCGGCTTGCCCTGGTCGAGATACATCGAGCCGCCATTGAACAGCGTCAGCCCGATGTTGTGGTTGCCGCCGAAGGTGTGATTCCAGGGCAGCCAGTCGATGATGACGGGCGGCTCGTCCTTCAGGAACGCGAGCGTCTCGCGGATCATCACCTGGTTGGCGCAGATCATGCGCTGGGTGTTGATCACGGCCTTCGGGTTGCCGGTCGAGCCCGAGGTCAGCAGGAACTTCGCGATCGTGTCGGGGCCGATCTTGTCGTGGGCGGCGTCGAGGCCTCCGAACAGCGGCGATGCGATCAGATCGGCGAGCATCGTGATCTTGCGGCCCGGCACCGAGCCGAACGACGCCACGATCTCGGTGCCCTCGGGCACGTTGGCGACGAGCGCGTCGGCGAACTTGTCGGCGTCGTCGACGAAGACGAGGCCCGGCGTCAGCAGCTTCATCAGATAAGCGAGCTTGCCATAGTCGCGTGACACCAGCGAATAGGCTGGCGACACCGGGCAGAACGGGACGCCGGCATAGAGCGCGCCGAACGCGACCAGCGCATGGTCGATCGAATTGCCCGACAGGATCATCACCGGCCGGTCCGGCGACAGCCCGCGCGCGAGCAGCCCCGACGCGATGTGCCGGCTCGCCGCCAGCAGCGTGGCATAGGTCAGCTCGCGCCAGCCCTCCGGGCCGACGCGCTCGGCCATGAACACACGCTCAGGCGTGGCTTTGGCGAAGTGATGCAGCCGGTCGGTGATCCGCGGTGGATAGTCGCCGAGCGGCTGCTTCGGACGGAGATAGATGGTGCCGTCGTCGCGGCGGTCGACCGTGACAGCCGGATCGTTGAACGAGATCGCGCGCAACGGATGAACACTGGCGCTGCGCGCCGTGTTGTCCGTTCCTCCCTGTGTGCTTGTTATTGTTTGTGCGGTCATGTCACGTCGGCTTCACTTTTGCGGTCTTGTGATCGAGGAAGGCGCGGATGCGATTTTTGGCCTCCTTGTCGCTCTGCGCGACGGTGGCCATCAGCGATTCCATCAGCAGGCCGGTCTGCGGATTGGCCTCGGCGATCATCGGCAGCGCCTGCAGCACCGCGAAATTCGTCAGCGGCGCGTTGTTCGCGATCTTCGCCGCCAGCTCCATCGCCTTGGTCATCGAGGCACCGGCCTCGACGAGATATTGCGCGAAGCCGTAGGACGAGCCTTCGGTCGCCGAATAGACCCGGCCGGTCAGCATCATGTCCATCATGCGGGCGACGCCGATCAGGCGCGGCAACCTGACGGAGCCGCCGCCGCCGACGAAGATGCCGCGCTGGCCCTCGGGCAGCGCGAAGTAGGCCGACGGCTCGGCGACACGGATATGCGCGGCGCAGGCGAGCTCGAGGCCGCCGCCGATGACGGCGCCCTTCAGCGCGGCGATCACCGGCACGCGGCAGTACTGGATGCGGTCGAACACGCGATGCCACATCTGCGAATGCACCAGACCCTCGGTCGCGTCGCGCTCGCGCAGCTCGGAGAGATCGAGGCCGGAGGAGAAATTGTCGCCGATGCCGTGGATCACGACGCAGCGGACGTCTTCAGGCAGGCTGGTGAAGCAATCGCCGATGGCGAGGATGATGCCGTCATTCAGCGCATTGCGCTTGGCCGGGCGGTTGAGCCCGATCGTCAGGACGGCGCCCTGCTGCTCGATCTGCAGCAGAGACGGATCGCCCGCTGGCGTGGCGGTGTCGGCGTTTCCCATCGCTTGATTGTGTCCTGTTCAGAATAGTTATGTTTTATAACGATCTTCGCGGGAGTCAACAAGCGGCGTCCGACATCATGTTGTGCGATGCAAAAGAACAAGCCGCCGAGGGGCTCGGTCACGCGCAGCATCGTAAGACCCGCCTGCGCGCAAAGGCAAATGACATGATCCGGCGTTCCCGCGGCGAAATCACGCCCGGGGCTTGCTGATATGGTTCGCCCTCTCATGCGGAGGGCGCAGGGAAGGCCAGGCGTCGGCTGACGCCTGCGGCCCGCCTGCGAGAAAAAATGCAGGCGGCAGGTACCAC
>NZ_JAUHJF010000022.1:0-80834 GCF_032380995.1 Bradyrhizobium sp. SZCCHNR2028
GAGACAACACAGCAGTGATCGAATAGTGTCAGGGATCAGCCCGGTCCAAAATGTCAGGGATCAACCCGGTCGGTCAGGGCGCTGACTTCAGTGGCGTGAACGCCGGGCGAACAGCAAGCGGCGCTATCGCCGATATCAGGGCATGGGCTTTGACTCTCATGTCGAGCATGATTCGTGGACCCCCACCCCCGACCCCTCCCCGCAAGGGGGAGGGGAGCGCACCGCCGCTGGCGTCAAGGCGAGATTCCAACGCTCGCAGATCAATCAAGCCTGCTTCATCCGCACTCAGAACGACGTGCCGCCGCCGAATCTGAACTCCTGGACGGTGTCGTATTTGCCCTTGGATAGCGGCACCGCGTAGTCGAAGCGGAGCGGGCCGAAGGGCGAGGCCCAGATCAGGCCGACGCCGACGGAGGAGCGCACCACCTTGCTGTCATCGTACAGCAGGCCGCATTTGCAGGTCGCGGTGTTGACCTCGCCGGTCGCCGCCCAGGAGGTCGGGCCCTGATAGCCCCACAGCGAACCGGCATCGGCATAGACGGCGCCCTTCAAGCCCACTTCCTTCGGCAGGAACCAGAACGGCATCTGCAGCTCCGCCGAGGCGCCCCAATATTTGGTGCCCCCGAGCGCGTCGCCGGTCGCGCCGAGGCTCGCATAAGTGATGTCGCGCGCCCCGATTCCGTTCGAGGCGAAGCCGCGCACCAGGCTCGGTCCCATCTGGAAGTGGTCGAGCATCCGCAGATCCTTGTCGCCGATCTTGTTCAGCATGCCGCCCTGCAGATGGATGATGCCGACGATGTCGGCCACCAGCGGCGAGTAATACTTCGCATCGACCGCCGACTTGAGGTAGCTGACGTTGCCGCCGACGCCGGCGAAATCCTGCTTCCAGTCGATCAGCAGACCATCCGTCGGGTTCTTGTTGTTGTCGAGCGTGTTGTAGCTGAGCGTGTAGCCGAGCGCGGAGGTCAGCGCGGCGCCGTCGCTCAGCTCCTTGCGGACCGGCAGGCTCGACTCACCATCGCCGTAGCAGCCCCAGCCATAATAGCCCGAGCTGGTCGAATTGGTCGGATCGACGCCGCCGAGCACGCTCTTGATGTACGCCGGGGTCGGGTTGAAGGCGAGCAGGCTGTTGGCGGTATTGTTGTTGCAGTTCTTATAGTAGGACGGCAGCGATATCTCCTGGCGATAGAGCGAGTATCGCAGCTGGAGCGAGAGGTCTTCGCGCAACTGGAAGCCGAGCCGCGGGCTGAAGCCGATCGTCGTCACGCCATAGCTCGTATAGCTGTTCGCCAGCTGCTGCTTGTAGTAGACATCCAGGCCGAGCGCGATCCGGTTGTCGAGCAGATAGGGCTCGACGAAGGACAGCGAGATGCCTCTGCTGTATTGGCCGTAGCTCACGGACGCCTTGGCGTACAGACCGCGGCCGAGGAAGTTGCGCTCCGAAATCGAGACCTCACCCAGCGCGCCATCGGTGGTCGAATAGCCGCCGGAAACGGAGAGGTCGCCGGTCGACTTCTCCTCCAGATTGACCACGAGGATGACGCGGTCGCTCGACGACCCCGGCTCCGCCGTGATCTTCACCTCCTTGAAGAAGTCCAGATTCTTCAGCCGGCGCTCGGCGCGGTCGACCAGCGCGCGGTTGTAGGCGTCGCCCTCGGACAGATCGAACTCGCGCCGGATCACGTAGTCGCGGGTGCGGGTGTTGCCGCGGATGGTGATGCGCTCGATATAGGTGCGCGGACCCTCGTCGACCTGGAACACGATCGCCACCGTGTGGGCTTCCAGATTGCGGTCGCCGCGCGGACGCACGACGGCGAAGGCAAAGCCGCGACGCGAGGCCTCGATCTGCATCTCCTCGACCGACTTCTCGAGCTGCTCGACGTTGTAGAGCGCGCCGACATTGACGCGCGAATAGCCGCGCAGCGTGTTGGCGTCGAGCGCCGCGACGCTCGACTGGAACTGCACCGAGCTGACGCGGTATTGCTGGCCCTCCTCGATCTGGAACGTGACCAGGAAGCCCTTCTGGTCCGGGTCATATTCGCTGAGCGCCGCGACGACCTGAACGTCGGCATAGCCGTTCTTCAGATAGAAGCGGCGGATGAGGTCGCGGTCGGCCTCGACGCGATCGGGGTCGTAGACGTCGTTGTTGCCGAGGAAGCTGAGCCAGTTCGTTGCGTGCGTCTTGATGACGTCGCGCAGGCGCGCGGCGGAATAGGTGTTGTTGCCGACGAAGCTGATCGACTTCACGCCCGTCTTGACGCCCTCTTCGATGGTGAAGACGAGGTCGACGCGGTTGTTGGGCTGCTCGATGATCTCCGGCGTGACGCGCACGTCGTAGCGGCCGGAGCGGCGATAGATCTCGGCGATGCGCTGCGCGTCCGACTGCACCATCGGACGGGACAGCGTGCCACGCGGCTTCGACTGCACTTCCGCCGTGAGCTGTTCGTCCTTGACCTTCTTGTTGCCCTCGAAGGCGACGCGGCCGATCACGGGATTCTCGACCACGCGCACGATCAGCCGGCCGCCCTGCCGGTCGATCTTCACGTCGGCGAACAGGCCGGTCTGGACCAGGGCCTTGAGGCCGTCGTCGACCTGGCCGGCATCGAGCGTGCCGGTGGGACCCGGCTTGAAATAGGAGCGGATGGTGTCGGATTCGACGCGCCTGTTACCCTCGACGGTGATCGCGCTGGCGACGGCGGGTGCCGCCGCGGCCATGCGGGGCAGCGAGGAAACGGGCATGGCCAGCAGCATCAGGGCAAGCACGCCCGGCAGTCTCAGACGCATCATCGACGCTCTTTCGAAAGTCAGAGTCCTCGGCGCGCAGACGTTCGTCGGCACGCCACCGGAATCGCTGATGCCCGTCAAAGATGGTCGCGATGCGCCGATCTCGTTTCGTGAAATGTCTGATGATGCTGGATGTGACTGAGTGTTTCCGGTCAGACAAGATTCTCGGGCCAACCGAGCGGCAGAGGGCATGAGCAGCTAATAAGTGCGTCGCCCGCGCTGCGACCGGAAAGCCACGGCCGAGACGGACATCTCCGTTAAGCAATCGGCCCGGCCGCGCCGCATTCGGTGGCTTCCGAAATCAAATTCTACAAATCTTCGGAAGTTGGCAATACGAGGGAAAACCGAGGGTGCTAATTGATCGTCATCCGAACTAAGCCCCCAAGTAGTTCGGCCAAGGCCCGGTGCGCGTAGATTCCCATTGATATTCCGGCGCACCGGGCCGCCCGTTTTCCCTCGCGCGCGAGCCGATGGCCCGTAGGATGGGCAGAAGCGCGGCGGTGCCGCGGCTCCATCCGAGGTCGCGGCAGCGCCATGCCCACGGTCTGACCGCGAATGCGCTGCTCGGCGGTCGCCTTGCCCTCCTACGGTTCCCGCCGCCCCACCCGAATCACCATAATGTCCGCCGCTGTTGCGAAATTGCCTCTGGATCGGGCCGGAAAAACCGATCAAAACGGGCGGCAGCGCCGATGGTTAATCGCGTCTTAACCTCGCCCCACCTATGGTGACCACAAAGGCACCGGTTCATGGGCGATCGGCGGCTTCCACTGGTTTGGCGCGCGTTTTACGTATGGCAATGACCGCTTCATCCCCCGCGCCCGCTGGCGCCAGCCATTCGGAGAGCGAACGCTCGCCGTTTGCGCGGCTGAACGAGCTGCTCGCCCCCTACAAGCCGGGCAAGCCGATGATCACGCTCGCCGTTGGCGAGCCGCAGCATCCGGTGCCGGACTTCGTCGGGCCTGTATTGGCCCAGCACATCGCCGAGTTCGGCCGCTACCCGGCCGCCAAGGGCATCGAGCCGTTCCGCAAGGCGGCCGCCGGCTGGCTGGCGCGGCGATTCGCACTGCCGCGCGCGATCGATCCCGAGCACGAGGTTCTCGTCCTGAACGGCAGCCGCGAGGGCCTGTTCTTCGCCGCCCATGCCGCGCTCCGCCATGTCGGCCCGCGCCGCGGACGGCCCGCGATCCTGATGCCGAACCCGTTCTATCCGGTGTATGGCGTCGGCGCCCGCACCGCCGGCTGCGACTCCATCTATCTGCCGACCACGCGCGACAACGGCTTCCTGCCCGATCTCGATGCGATCGACGAGACGACGCTTTCGCGCACTGTCGCGTTCTATCTCGCCACGCCCGCCAATCCGCAGGGCTCGGTGGCCAGCCCGGACTACATGCGCAAGCTGGTCCGGCTCGCCGACCGCTGGGGCTTTCTGATCTTCAGCGACGAGTGCTATTCGGAGATCTACACGCGACAGGCGCCCGGCAGCATGCTCGAGCATGCCGGGCCCGACTACACCAACGTCGTCGCGTTCCAATCGCTGTCGAAGCGCTCCAACGTGCCGGGCATGCGCATCGGCTTCGCCGCCGGCGACGGCAAATTCCTCGCCGCCTTCCACGAGCTGCGCAACGTCGCGGCGCCGCAAGTGCCGGTGCCGCTGCAGCACGTCGCGGTGGCCGCCTATGGCGACGAGGCACATGTCGAGGACAACCGGCGGCTGTACCGCGCCAAGTTCGACCTCGCCGACCAGATCATCGGCAACCGTTATGGCTACAGGCGGCCCGATGGCGGCTTTTGCGTCTGGCTCGACGTCGCCGATCGCGGCGGCGACGAGGAGGTGACGCTGCGGCTGTATCGCGACGCCGGCGTGCGGGTTGTGCCCGGCAGCTACCTGGCGCGGCCGCAAGCCGACGGCTTCAATCCAGGCGTCGGCTATATCCGGCTGGCGCTGGTGGCCGATGCCGACTCCACCGGTGAGGCGTTGCACCGGCTGGTCGAGGTCCTGGGATAGTCGCGGGGCTGATGCAGATGCCGGCGATCGAACGAGTCATTCCCCTGGTCAACCACCTGCCGACGTCGCTGCGCGACGCGCTGGTGCGGCGGCTGCGCGAGCTCGCGGGCCTCGCGCTGATCGGCCTGTCCGGCATCGCCGCGGCGGCGCTGATGACCTGGTCGGTGCAGGACCCGAGCCTGAGCCACGCCACCTCGCGCGCGATCCGCAACATCGTCGGCTATCCCGGCGCGATCGGCGCCGATCTCCTGATGCAGATCTTCGGCCTCGGCGCCATCATGGTCATCCTGCCGATCGCGATCCGCGGCTGGCGCATGATGACGCATCGGCCGTTCGATCGCGAGGCGCTGCGCTTCGGCGCCTGGGTGCTCGGCGCCGTCATCGCCGCCGGACTTGCCAGCTGCTGGCCGCGCTCGCACGCCTGGCCGCTGCCGACCGGTCTCGGCGGCGTGGTCGGCGACGCCCTGGTGCGCGCACCGGCCGTAGTGTTCGGGCCGCCCGGTGTGATCTATCGGCTGGTGCTCGGCGCCCTTCTTCTGGTTGCGATGATCGGCTGCCTGCTGGTGGCCGGCGGCATGGGCGCGAAGGAAGCCGATCCGAGCCTGCTCGCGGATGAGGACGACGACACGCCGCTGGCCGACCCCGAGGACGACGACGACCGCAAGGCGATCCGGCTCGGCTGGGTGTTCCACGCCATCATGAGCGCCAAGGCGCAGGTCGTCTGGTTCCTGAGCACGGCCTACCGCGCACTGGTGTCATCAGGCCCGCAGCCGCGCGCCGCCGCCGCAAGCCGGCAGGAGCCGAGCCTGGGCCGCGGCCAGGGCAAGCCGACGCTCGCGCCCGAGATGGACGAGCACGGCGGCGACGAGGACGAGGCCGACGAAGGCGAGGACGAAGAAGAGGAGGAGGAGCCCGCTCCCCGCGCCCGCAAGAAGCCCGCGGCCAAGACGCCGGCGCGCAAGTCCAACGACAAATACGACCTGCCCTCGGTCTCGATGCTGGCGGCGCCGAAATCCTCCGACCGCCAGCCGCTGTCGAAGAGCGAGCTGGAGGCCAATTCGCGCGCGCTGGAAGGCGTGCTGCAGGACTTCGGCGTGCGCGGCGAGATCGTCAAGGCGCATCCCGGCCCGGTCGTCACGCTGTACGAGCTGGAGCCGGCGCCGGGCATCAAATCGTCGCGCGTCATCGGTCTCGCCGACGACATCGCCCGCTCGATGAGCGCGCTGTCGGCGCGCGTCGCCGTCGTGCCCGGCCGCAATGCCATCGGCATCGAGCTGCCCAACGCGCATCGCGAGAAGGTGTACCTGCGCGAGTTGCTCGTCGCCAAGGAGGCCACCGAGAGCGTCGCCAAGCTGCCGCTGTGCCTCGGCAAGAACATCGGCGGCGAATCCATCATCATCGATCTCGCCCGCACCCCGCACATGCTGATCGCCGGCACCACCGGTTCGGGCAAGTCGGTCGCCATCAACACCATGATCCTGAGCCTGGTCTACCGGCTGCGGCCGGACCAGTGCCGGCTGATCATGGTCGATCCGAAGATGCTCGAATTGTCGGTCTATGACGGCATTCCGCATCTCCTCACGCCGGTCGTGACCGATCCGAAGAAGGCCGTCGTCGCGTTGAAATGGGCCGTGCGCGAGATGGAGGAGCGCTACAAGAAGATGGCCAAGCTCGGCGTGCGCAACATCGACGGCTACAATGCCCGTCTCGGCGAAGCGCGCGCCAAGGGCGAGGAGCTGACCCGCACCGTCCATACCGGCTTCGACAAGGAGACCGGCAAGGCGATCTACGAGGAGGAGAAGCTCGACCTCGATCCCCTGCCCTACATCGTCATCATCGTCGACGAGATGGCCGACCTGATGATGGTCGCCGGCAAGGACATCGAGGGCACGGTGCAGCGCCTCGCCCAGATGGCGCGCGCCGCCGGCCTGCACGTCATCCTGGCGACGCAGCGCCCGTCGGTCGACGTCATCACCGGCACCATCAAGGCGAACTTCCCGACCCGCATCTCCTTCCAGGTCACCTCCAAGATCGACAGCCGCACCATTCTCGGCGAGATGGGCGCCGAGCAGCTGCTCGGCCAGGGCGACATGCTCTACATGGCCGGCGGCGGCCGCATCAGCCGCGTGCACGGCCCGTTCTGCTCCGACGAGGAGGTCGAGAAGGTCGTCAAGCACCTGAAGACACAGGGCTCGCCGGAATATCTCGAGGCGGTCACCGCTGAGGAGCCGAGCGAGGAGGATGGTGCCGTGTTCGATGCCACCGGCATGGGCGGCGGCGGTGGCGACGACCTGTTCTCCCAGGCGGTCGCCGTGGTCAAGCGCGACCGCAAGGCCTCGACCAGCTACATTCAACGCCGGCTGCAGATCGGCTATAACAAGGCCGCTTCGCTGATGGAGCGGATGGAACAGGAAGGCATCGTCGGCCAGGCCAACCACGCCGGCAAGCGCGAGATCCTGGTGCCCGAGGAGGAAGGCGGATTCTGACGGCCCCGATGGCCGCAGAAACGCCGTTTCGGTGCCCGATCTTCACGCGATTACGATCACGCTGCCCGCCCGATCCGGGATAGAACGCGTAAAACTCAGGACGTCGTTTTGAAAAGCTCCTTGTTGAACAGCACGTTTTCGTATCACGCAGCTTCGCGCGGGCGCCGGATCTGCGCCTGGCTGGTCGCCTGCGCCGTGACGACATGCTCTGTCGCCGGTGCGTCCGGTCACGCCGCCGCGCAGGGCACGCCGGCTCCGAAATCAGGCCCGAAGAGCGGCTCCCAGCTCAGCGCCTCCGACCAGCAGCGCTCGGGCCAGAGCCCCTCGACCACCCAGACCGCCCCGCCCAACCCGATCATTCCCGATCCCCGGCGCAACGTGCCGGCCAGCATCTTCACCTCGTTCGACGCCAACCAGAAGGCGCAGGCGGCCAAGGTCAGCGCCTATCTGTCGTCGCTGCAGACGCTGGTCGGGAACTTCGTCCAGGTCGGCCCGGACGGCAGCAAGACCAAGGGCGATTTCTACATCCAGAAGCCGGGCAAGGTCCGCTTCGAATACGAGCCGCCGACGCCGATCGACATCATCGCCGACGGCTCCTCGCTGGTCGTGCGCGACCGCAAGCTCGCGACCCAGGACGTCTATCCGCTGTCGCAGACGCCGCTGCGCTATCTGCTGTCGGACCGCATCGACCTGCTCAAGGACACCAACGTGATCGCGGTCGCGGCCGACGACCTCTACGTCACGATCACGATCGAGGAGAAGCAGGCGCTGATCGGCACCAGCCGGCTGATGCTGATGCTCGGCGTCAAGGACGGCCAGCTCAAGCAGTGGACCGTGACCGATCCGCAGGGCTACGACACCACGATTGCCGTCTACAATCTCGATACGACCAAGAAGCTCGATCCGGCGATGTTCAAGATCGACTTCACGGCCTATCCGAGCACGCCGCCGGGCTGACGCCGCCTCTCGCGCTCGCTCAGCGCGATTCGAGCCCGCGCACCTTCCATTGCGCTTCGGACAATGCAAGCTTCTCGAAGCGCTTGCGCGCCTCCTCGAGGTCATCGGCCGGAAGCGCGTCGCAGCCGGGCCGGCCGCGCAGGATCATCGACGTCGTCGCCCAGCTCAACCGCGCCGCCTTGCAGGCCAGCAGCAGATCCGTGAGACGGTCCTCCTCCAGCAGCGCTTCGATCGTCTCGATGGTGACGACGCAGAGCAGCGCCAGCGCTGCGATCACGGCAGGGAAATCGCCGGTGGCGCAGAAGCGGTTGACGGCGGAGTCGCCGAGCTTTCCGGTGCGGCTGAGGGCGGCAACCTCGGCCTTGACCTGCTGATAGTCCCAGATCGCGCGCATTGCCGCGCCGGGCGAGCGGGTCGGCGTCGCCTGCAGGGTGGCGCGGGTCGCCGGCGGTGCGGCCTTGATGAAGCGGGCGCGGGCGCCCTCGCTCGCCGCGGCGACGAAGGCCCGCGACAGCTTGGCCGGCAGATCGGTGCGCAGCGCGAGCTTCTCGGCGAGATCCTCGTCGCGCTCGGCGATCTTGAACAGGCTGCGATAGCCATCCTCGGACAGCCGGGCGGAGAGGTTCTGTGCCAGCGCCATGCGCACCGCCGGAAAGCCGCGCGCGATCAGCTGCGTCGTGAGATTGTCGCCGATGCCGCGTCGGCTGGCGAGCGCGACGAGATGCGCCGGGCTGCCGGTGCGGATGAACTCGGCGAGGTCGCGCTCGGTCAGCACCGCCGCCTTGGCCAGCATCGGTCCGGCGACGCGCAATTCGGGGTGAACGGCGAGCAGCCGCGCGGTGGCGTAAGGCGCGCGCTCGACGCCGGCGAGCGCCATGCTCAGCTCGGCCAGCAGCTCGGTCGCGACCTGCGGCATCAGCCGGGCGAACATCTGGTCGTAGAGATCGAGCTGCTCGGCGGGCGCCGGCCGCGGACCGGCCAGGAACAGGCTGGTGGTCCGGCGCAGCAAGTCGGTGGCGAGCTCGGACACCGTCCGCGCATCACCGGCGGGCGTCTTGGCGGTCGGAGCTGCCGCAGGCGCTGGAGGCATCGCACGTCCCTCGTTGGGCGCCTCTCGGCCGTGACAGAGGCGCGGGTCGATCATCAATTGAGGAAGAATGCGAAGGCCGGACTAAAGGGGCGTTAAGCCCGGCGGACGGAGCTGCAACCCGCGCGGCTGTCGTTAATGGTTTGCAGCGGGGCGCGGCAACGACAGTGTTCCCGTATTGTTCTTGCGAACAATCCCTGCTTCCGCTAGCTTGGTCGCTGGGAGGGGCATCATGGTCCAGCGCGTTTCCACCGTCGCCTTCGAGGGGATCGAGGCCCGCGCGGTCGACGTGCAGGTCCAAGTCGCGCCCGGTCTGCCGGCCTTCGCGATCGTCGGCCTGCCGGACAAGGCGGTGTCGGAAGCGCGCGAGCGGGTGCGCTCGGCGCTGATCGCCTCCGGCCTGGCGCTGCCGGCGCGGCGCATCACCGTGAACCTCGCGCCGGCCGACGTGCCCAAGGAAGGCAGCCATTACGATCTGCCGATCGCGCTGGGGCTGATGGCCGCGATCGGCGCCATTCCGCCGGATGCGCTCGGCGGCTTCACCGTGCTGGGCGAGCTCGGCCTCGACGGCTCGATCGCGCCAGTCGCCGGCGTGCTGCCGGCGGCCATCGGCGCCAATGCGCGCGAGGAAGGATTGATCTGCCCGGCCGCCTGCGGCGCCGAGGCGGCATGGGCGAGCCCGGACTTGCAGATCATCGCGGCGAGCTCGCTGATCCAGATCGCCAACCATTTCAAGGGCACGCAGGTGCTGTCGCGGCCGCAGCCGAAGATCCAGGAGGCACCCGCAAGCCTGCTCGACCTGCGCGACATCAAGGGCCAGGAGAGCGGCAAGCGCGCGCTCGAGATCGCCGCTGCCGGCGGGCATCATCTGCTGATGATCGGCTCGCCCGGCGCCGGCAAGTCGATGCTGGCGGCGCGGCTGCCCTCGATCCTGCCGCCGCTGTCGCCGGCGGAGCTGCTGGAAGTCTCGATGATCGCCTCGGTCGCCGGCGAGATCGAGGGCGGCGCGCTGACGTCGCGCCGGCCGTTCCGCAGCCCGCATCATTCCGCCAGCATGGCGGCGCTGACCGGCGGCGGCCTGCGCGCCCGCCCCGGCGAGATCTCGCTGGCGCATCAGGGCGTGCTGTTCCTCGACGAGCTGCCGGAGTTCGATCCGCGCGTGCTGGATTCGCTGCGCCAGCCGCTGGAGAATGGCGAGGTCTCGATCTCGCGCGCCAACCACCGCGTCACCTACCCTGCCCGCTTCATGCTGGTCGCCGCGATGAATCCGTGCCGCTGCGGCAACGCCTTCGAGCCCGGCTACGCCTGCAAGCGCGGCCGCATCGACCGCTGCACCGCCGACTATCAGATGCGCATCTCCGGCCCGTTGATGGACCGCATCGACCTGCGCATCGAGGTGCCCGCGGTCACCGCCGCCGACCTGATCCTGCCGCCGTCCAAGGAAGGCTCGACCGAGGTCGCGGCCCGCGTCGCGGCCGCGCGCGACCTGCAGCGCGCCCGCTATGCCAAAGCCGGCCTGCCGCACATCCGGACCAACGCCGAGGCGCCGGCCGCCGTGCTCGACGAGATCGCCAGGCTCGATGCGCCCAGCCAGAAGCTGCTGCGCGAGGCCGCCGAGACGATGCGGCTGTCCGCCCGCGGCTATCACCGCGTGCTGCGCGTGGCGCGGACGCTCGCCGATCTCGATCATGCCGAGACCATCGGCCGGCTGCATCTGGCCGAGGCGCTGTCGTATCGCGCGCTGGCCGAGGACAGTCGCCATGCGGCCGCGTAGATTTACCGCTGAGCTCAAGACGCGATCAAGCTTACCCTGTCGCATCGATAGTCAGAGGAAACTCAATGGCAACCGAAGCGCCACTACAGGATATCCCGAATTGTGAGCGATTGTGCCGGAGTCAACAACCAGCGTAGTTTTTGACCTTTCGTGGCGTCTGGAGGGAAGCGCAGATTCCTTCTAGAATCTTTGCGACCAAAGCTTCCGAGGCTGGGTCACGTGGTACGAACAGGCCAGCAGCCACCCCGGCGGCAAGTGCCGCTCCACTCTCGATTCGAGCCTTTCGATAGAAAATGTAAGAATCCTTTGTGATGAACGGATGGTCCCCAACTCCAAGCCGTGTAGTTCCGTCGCACAGATGATTCTGCCATTCAGTTACGGAGACAATAATGTGATTACCAGCCTCGCACGCGTCCGTGCAGACTATGAAAAGGTGCTTTCGGTTGGGATCGTTGTAAGTGCCGGATGGTAACAGTAACGTCTGGCACCTGCAGGCAACGTACGTCGCCATGGCTCATCCACGAAGTGACTGAAAAACCTTGTCCAGATATCTGTTTTCCTCAATCAGTGAGGCTTGTACGTCCGCGTCCTTGAATCCAAGAGCAGTTAGTATGCGCTCTACCGGAATCGGCTTCGAACTCCCGTTAGGGTCCTCCCATTCGGGAATGTTGTTACGGTCATGGGTATAGTTGACCAGCTGCCATTTACCCATCTGCCCGAACTCATTCCATACCGCATCTAAGCACTGGATATCTGCATCGCTCAGCTCATCAAGCTCGCCAATATCAATTTGCTTCTTGGCTCCGATAAGATGATTGGCGCGGTCTTCCAAGAGTTCGGACCAGCCACAGGCCTCCAGATCATATTCACCATTTGCGTGGCTATACGTGGTGGAGTTTACGGGCCCATGCGGCATCGAAACTCGCGGCTCATCCAGTATCGGGAATCCGAATGCTTTTAGGCTTTGTCTATCAGACAGATAGACCAGCTTGATCGCCTTCAAAATGTTGAGGGCGTTCTGGCCATTTCTTGCAATAAAGAATGCGATGACCTGTGAGGCCTTTCTTGCATTAAAGGTCATAGGAAGAGCCCCTCTGCAAGAGGAAAAGAACGAAACAAGAACATAGTCTCTATGTAAACTATAGTTTTTCAGTGTCAACGGATATAGGCCGATTCTCCGTCAATAGTATTTTTGTCAATTTCTCGTTACTGTTGCGATTTTGCTACGGCGGCAGTGGCATCCGAGCGTACCGTTTCGTCTACTCGTTCAGGGGCCTCCGGACGCCCCCTCAACACTCTGGTAACGACTTCTCTTTACGCTCCGACAACCATAGGGTCCGCGTTCCGTCATCAGGCCTTCCGCGTCGGTGCGTATCATGTTGCGTTTCAAGGTCCTCGTTTCGGCCGTGCCGCTGATCGCGGCGGCGGTCATCGCCAGACTCGAACTGGCGCCCTCCCCGCAGCCCTGCATTGCCGTCGGTGCCGACGGCGTCTCGCTCGGCTCCGCGCCCTTTCACGCCGATCTCCATGTCGACTTCACCGACGATCCCGCGCGCGCAACCACGCCTCATCACCGACCGATCCGGTTCTGTGAGCCGGGCTAACGCCCGGTTCACCATCTCTGCACGGCAGAATCGCGCGTGCACGACCTTTCAAAGTCTCAGCAATACCGACGCCGCATGGTGCGGGCCGGCCATGACATTGGGATCGAAATCGTCGGGGGTGATCGAGATGGGACCGATTTTTCACGTCAGGCTGCGCCTGCGCCGGTTCATGCGCCGTCACCGCACCATCTTCGCGATCCTGCGCTCGCTGATGATCTTCTCCGCCGGCTTCGGCGGCGCGTACGGCTTCATCAAGGCCAGCATTTCCGACAACTCCGGCTATAACCCGCACACGTTCGCGATCGGCGCCAGCTTCCTGTTCGCGCTCGCCTGCGTCGGCCTGGCCACGCTCAGCATGCGGCTGCGCTTCGTCGCCAGGAAGATGCACAAGATTGCGCTCCACAACGAGGTGCTGGCGGACCGGAACTGGGAGCTGCAGGAAGCCGAGCAGCGCGCCCGCAATCTGTTCGAGCAGCAGGGCGACCTCATCGTCATGCGCGCGCGCGACGGCAGCATCATCTTCGTCAACGACGCCTATTGCCGGATGGCGGGCCTCGACCGCGACAACCTGCTCGGCAGCGCGTTCACCTTCGAGCTGATCGAGCAGGGCGACAGCGCGCTGGAGCCGAACGGCACGCGCGTCCACGACCAGCGCATCGAGAGCGCGATCGGGCCGCGCTGGATCGCGTGGCGCGAGGCACTGGTGCGTTCCGACGCCGGCCAGCCCGCCGTACTGCAATGTGTCGGCCGCGACGTCACCGACCGCACCGAGACCGAGCGCGCGCTGGCGGAGGCGCGCGACCAGGCCAATGCCGCGAACCGTGCCAAGTCGCGTTTCCTGGCAATGGCGAGCCACGAGATCCGCACGCCGCTGAACGGCATCCTCGGCATGAGCGGGCTGCTGCTCGAGACGCAGCTGACGCCGGAGCAGACCACCTACGCCAAGGCGGTTCGCACCTCGGGTGAAGCCTTGATGTCGCTGATCGACGAGCTGCTCGACTATTCCAAGATCGAGGCCGGCAAGCTCGCGCTGGAGGCGCAGCCATTCTCGCTGGCGACGCTGATCGAGGAGATCACCGAGCTGCTGGCGCCGCGGGCGCAGGCCAAGCAATTGGAGATCGCGGCCTATCTCGACGAGCGGCTGCCGACCTGGGTGACCGGCGACGCCGCGCGGCTGCGCCAGGTGCTGCTCAACCTCGCCGGCAACGCCATCAAGTTCACGGCTTCGGGCGGCGTCGCGCTGATCGCCGAGCCTGGGATCTGGCCGAACGAGATCAGCTTCCAGGTGCGTGACACCGGCATCGGCATTGCCGCCGACGCCCAGGAGCGCATCTTCCGCGAATTCGAGCAGGCCGACGACAGCGTGGCGCGCAGCTTCGGCGGCACCGGGCTTGGCCTGGCGATCTCCGACCGGATCGTCAAACGCATGGGCGGCCGCATCGCGCTGCAGAGCCAGCTCGGCGCCGGCTCGACCTTCGAGGTGTCGGTGCCGCTGCCGCCGGCGCTGGAGCGCGGCGAGCAGAACAGCTTCCGCGGCCCCGACCTCGCGGGACAGTCGGTCATGCTGGTCGCGCCGGCCGGGCTGCAGGCCGAGCTGATCGAACGGCGCCTGCAGAACTGGGGCGCGCAGACCTGCCTGGTCGCCGAGGCCGAGGTGGCGGAAGCCCTGCTGCCCGAACGCGCCTGGCACGCCGTGCTGGTCGACGACGCCATCGGCAGCGACGCGTCGCTCCGTCTGGGCGGGGCCGCGCAACATCACACGACACGGCTGATCGTGCTGGTCACGCCGGCGAGCCGCCACGAGCTGACCCCAGCGGCGCCGTTCAACGGCTATCTGGTCAAGCCGCTGCGGGCCGCCTCGCTCGCCGCGCGCGTGAGCTTCGACACCGATGGAACGGTCCCGGCACTCGCTGACGATCCAATCCCGACGATCGCGCCGCCGATTGCGGTTCAGGCCGGCGGGAGCCTGTCCATCCTCGTCGCCGAGGACAACGACATCAATGCGCTGCTGATGCGCTCGCTGCTGACCAAGCTCGGCCACCACGCCGACATCGCCGTGCATGGCGAAGCCGCGCTGGACTCCTGGCTCGCGGCGCGCTCGGCCGGCGCGCCCTATGATCTGATCCTGATGGATGTGCAGATGCCGAAGCTCGACGGCATTGCCGCCGCCAAGCGCATCCGCGCCATCGAGGCCAGCGAGCCGGGCCGGCGCACGCCGATCCTGGCGCTCACGGCCAATGCCCTGGTCGAGGACCGCTACGCCTGCTTCGAGGCCGGCATGGATGGCTTCCTGGTCAAGCCGATCGATCGCGACAAGCTGGACGAGGCGCTGGCGAATCTGGCAGCGGCGCGACAGGTGGCGGCGTAAGTAATTAGTTGGAGCGGATCAGTTCAGCGCTGCGCTCGCGGGCCACGTTCACAACCGCCTGAGCGCCACCGTCTCGACCTCGTGGTCCGCGCCCTTCTTCAGGATCAGCGTCGCGCGCGGCCTCGTCGGCAGGATGTTGTCCTCGAGATTGGCCAGGTTGGTGCGCTCCCAGATGGCGATCGCAGTGGCGATGGCCTCCTCGTCCGACAGCAGCGCGTAGCGGTTAAAGTAGGACCGGGGATCATGGAACGCCGTGTCGCGCAGCGACAGGAAGCGCTTGACGTACCATTTGCGCAGGATCGCCTCGTCGGCATCGATATAAACCGAGAAGTCGAAGAAGTCGGAGACGACCGGCACGGCCTTGCCGTCGCGCGGCAGCGGCCCGGTCTGCAGCACGTTGACGCCTTCGACGATGAGGATGTCCGGCTGGTCGATCTCGACCCACTGATGGGGGACGATGTCGTAGGTGAGATGCGAGTAGACCGGCGCGCGCACCTGATGCCGGCCGGCCTTGATGTCGGAGAGGAAGCCCAGCAGCCGCGGCAGGTCGTAGCTTTCCGGAAAGCCCTTCTTCTGCATCAGGCCCTGCCGCTCCAGGACCGCGTTCGGATAGAGGAAACCGTCGGTGGTGATGAGATCGACCTTCGGCCGCGGCGACCAGCGCGCCAGCAGGGCCTGCAGCACGCGCGCGGTGGTGGACTTGCCGACCGACACCGAGCCGGCAACGCCGATGATGTAGGGCATCTTGCGGTCGCGGATGCCGAGGAACTGGCGCTGCGCGTAGTACAGCCGCTGCGCCGCGTCGACATACATCGACAGCAGTCGCGACAACGGCAGATAGATGTCCTCGACCTCCTTGAGATCGAGGCGATCGTGCATCGAACGCAGCTTGGAGAACTCGCCGGGCTCCAAGGTCATCGGCGTGTCGTTGCGCAGCTCGGCCCATTGTTCGCGGGTGAAGACGCGGTACGGATTATATTGTTGTTCGGTGGTGCGCATATCCATGACGCTGCCCTTCGTTTCCCCGGCCGACGCGCCCTACTCCGTCTTGCGCGACGCCTTTTCTTCCAGCCCCGACTGACCGGTGCGCTTGCCGAGCGCCGCCTCGACCTCCTCGAGCCGGACGTCGCGCGACTTCAACAACACCAACAGATGAAACAGCAGATCGGCGCTTTCGGAGATCAGATGCTCACGGTCGGTGCCAACAGCGGCGATGACCGTCTCGACCGCCTCCTCGCCCATCTTCTTGGCGCATTGCGCCGGGCCCTTGTCGAGCAGCTTGCGCGTATACGACGCCTCGCCGCCCGCCGCGGCGCGCGCGTCGATGATGGCAGCGAGATCGTGAAGCGTGAAACGGGACATCAGCCGGTACTCGGAACGCCTGCCCGAACCACGGCGGCCGGACCAGCGTTCATCTAACATTTTTGCGGCGCAATGTCGTCAGGGATCGAGCCGCATCGGCAGGCCCTGGCGCGCCATGTGCTCCTTGGCCTGCCGGATGGTAAATTCCCCGAAATGGAAGATCGAGGCGGCCAGAACCGCAGTCGCGCGGCCCTCGCGGATGCCGTCGACCAGATGGTCGAGATTGCCGACGCCGCCGGAGGCGATCACCGGCACCGGGACGCTGTCGGAGACCGCCCGGGTCAGCGGCAGGTCAAAGCCCTGGCGCGTGCCGTCGCGGTCCATCGACGTCAGCAGGATCTCGCCGGCACCGAGCGCGACCACCTCCTGGGCGTATTCCAGCGCGTCGATGCCGGTCGATTTGCGTCCGCCATGGGTGAAGATCTCCCAGCGGCTGCCGCCGCCCGGCCGCGACACGGACTTGGCGTCGATCGCGACCACGATGCACTGCTCGCCGAACTTCTCGGCCGCCTCCTTGACGAATTCGCGCCTGCTCACCGCGGCCGAATTGATCGAGACCTTGTCGGCGCCGGAGCGCAGCAGGGTCTTGATGTCGTCGATGGTGCGCACGCCGCCGCCAACCGTGACCGGCATGAAGCAGGCCTCCGCCGTGCGCCGGACGACGTCCAGCATGATGCCGCGGTTCTCATGGGTGGCGGTGATGTCGAGGAAGCAGAGCTCGTCGGCGCCGGCGGCGTCATAGGCGATCGCGGCCTCGACCGGATCGCCGGCGTCGCGCAGATTGACGAAGTTGACACCCTTGACGACCCGTCCGTCCTTGACGTCGAGGCAGGGAATGACACGGACCTTGAACATCCTGTTCTCTCCTACGCGCGCGCCGCGCGGATCAGCGCCAGCGCCTCTGCCGGGTCGAGCCGGCCGTCATAGAGCGCGCGGCCGGCGATGGCGCCTTCGAGCTTTTTCGCACGCGGTGTCAGCATCGCCCTGACGTCCTCGATCGAGGCAAGGCCGCCGGAGGCGATCACGGGAATCGAGATGGCATCGCCGAGCGCGATCGTAGCGTCGAGGTTGAGGCCCTTGAGCAGGCCGTCGCGGGCGATGTCGGTGAAGATGATCGCGGCGACGCCGGCGTCCTCGAAGCGTTTGGCGATGTCGAGCGCGGTGACCTCGGACGTCTCCGCCCAGCCTTCGACCGCGACCTTGCCGTCGCGGGCATCGAGGCCGACGGCGACGCGGCCGGGAAAGGCCTTCGCAGCGGCCTTCACCAGCTCGGGATCGCGCACCGCTGCGGTGCCGATGATGACGCGGGTGACGCCTTTGCCGAGCCAGGCCTCGACCGTCTTGAGATCGCGAATGCCGCCGCCGAGCTGCACCGGCATCTTGACGACCTCCAGCATTGCCTCGACGGCTTGCGCGTTCATCGGCTTGCCGGCGAAGGCACCGTCGAGGTCGACGACGTGGAGATATTCAAAGCCCTGGTCGGCGAAGCTCTTGGCCTGCGCGGCGGGATCGAGGTTGAACACGGTGGCGCGCGCCATGTCGCCCTGCTCCAGGCGCACGCACTGGCCGTTCTTCAGATCGATGGCGGGAAACAGGATCATATCAGTTGTCTTTCACGAGCGCGCCCTGTCCGCCTCTTGCGGCGAACAGGACGGAAGCGCTCACGGCTTCCATTTCAGGAAGTTGGAAATGAGGGCGAGACCGAAACGCTGGCTCTTCTCGGGATGGAATTGGGTGCCGATCGCGGTGTCCTTGCCGACGATCGCCGTGATCGGACCGCCGTAATCGGCGCGCGCCAGCACATCGTTCTCGTTGACCGCATTCAAGTGATAGGAGTGCACGAAATAGGCGTGCAAGCCCTTCGGCCCGAGCGGCAGCCGCTCCAGGACCGGATGCTCCTGCACCAGGTCGAGCGTGTTCCAGCCCATGTGCGGGATCTTCAGGCTCTCGTCACGAGGGGCGATCTTCTCGACGTCGCCGGCGATCCAGTCGAAGCCGTCGGTGGCGACATGCTCCTTGCCGCGCGTTGCCATCAATTGCATGCCGACGCAGATGCCGAAGAACGGCCGCGCCTTGTGGCGGACGGCTTCGGTCATCGCCTCCAGCATGCCGTTGACGGAGTCGAGGCCGCGGCGGCAGTCGGCGAAGGCGCCGACGCCGGGCAGCACGATGCGGTCGGCGCGATACACGGTGTCGGGATCACGCGTGACGACGACCTTCTGCGGATCCGCCATGCCGCGCGCGGCGCGCTCGAACGCCTTGGCGGCGGAATGCAGATTGCCGGAGCCGTAATCGATGATTGCAACACTCATCGTCCACCTCCGGGTTCGGGAAACAAGCCAATGATGCTGGCGTGCGGCAGCGGCGGCGGGTGCAGGCCATTGCCGTTGTCGCGCGTCGGCGGCGCCGCGCCGCGATCGACGGTATGATTGTCGTAGCCGAGCGTGCTGCGCCGGGCGGCCCAGCGCTCGAAGAAGCGGCGCTCGGCGGCATCGAGATCGTCGGCGACGACGACGTCGATCTGGCGCCAATTGCCGCGCGAGTAGCTCCAGCGCTTCAGGCTCGAGGCTTCAAGCCCGAGCAGGATCGCGAACAACAAATCGACGCCGGCAATCGCACCGCCGTTGACGCCGACGCGCACCAGGATCACGTCGAGCGCGATCATCAGCACGGCCCAGACGAGCATCGCAAGCCAGAGGCGATGCCAGGCCAGCCAGACGGCGCCGAGCACCGCGGCCCAGAAATGGAAGCCGTCGCGGATGAAGACGAAGCGATCGGTCGAACGCAGATCGACCCCGGCGGCCAGGGGAGCGTGAACCGTATAGACAGGCATGTCGATGATCCCTTGAGGGAAGCGGTCAGCCGCCGAGCTGACCCTTGGTGGATGGCACTTCGCCCTGATTGCGCGGATCGATCGAAAGCGCTGTCCGCAGCGCCCGCGCCAGACCCTTGAAGCAGGATTCGGCGATATGATGGGCGTTCTCGCCGTACAGCGTCTCGACATGCAAGGTGATGCCGGCGTTCATGGCAAACGCATTGAACCACTCGCGCACCAGCTCGGTGTCGAACTCGCCGATCTTGTCGCGCCCGAAGGTCGTGCGGAACACCAGCATCGGCCGGCCCGACACGTCGATCACGACGCGCGTCAAGG
This sequence comes from Bradyrhizobium sp. SZCCHNR2028, assembly GCF_032380995.1. Lineage (NCBI taxonomy): Bacteria > Pseudomonadati > Pseudomonadota > Alphaproteobacteria > Hyphomicrobiales > Nitrobacteraceae > Bradyrhizobium > Bradyrhizobium sp. SZCCHNR2028. The sequence goes on from NZ_JAUHJF010000022.1 coordinate 19,579, forward strand.
TCTCGTCCATCGGCATGTGGATCGAGGCGTAGCGGGTGATGCCGGCCATGTCGCCGAGCGCCTGCCGCACCGCTTGGCCGAGCGCGATGCCGACATCCTCGGTGGTGTGGTGAAAGTCGATATGCAGGTCGCCGACCGCCTTGACCGTCATGTCGATGCGGGAATGCCGGGCAAGCAGATCCAGCATGTGATCGAAGAAGCCGATACCGGTCGCGATGTTCACGACGCCGGTCCCGTCGAGGTTCACGGACACCTCGATGTCGGTCTCTTTGGTCTTGCGCTTGATGGTCGCGCTACGCATCGGGTCAGCTTTCCCTTGAAAACGCGGCCCTTTTATCAGGCGGATGTCGGCTTAGCTACTGCGGGATAGCGCCCCGTACGCCTGATCTCGGGCCATGGTGAGCGGATTTCAAGACCGGGTCGGGCAGGGCAGGGACCCGGTAATTGTATCCCGACGCCTGAGCGCCTAAATCAGGGCATCAACCAGGGATCCCCCATGCACGCATCCTCGAACGAGCCCACCGTCTGGCACGGCACCACGATTCTGACCGTCCGCAAGGGGGGCAGGGTGGTGATCGGTGGCGACGGCCAGGTCTCGATCGGCCAGACCGTGATCAAGTCCAATGCCAGGAAGGTGCGCAAGCTCGGCAAGGGCGACGTTATCGGCGGCTTCGCCGGGGCCACCGCCGACGCCTTCACCCTGTTCGAGCGGCTGGAGAGCAAGCTGGAGCAGTATCCGGGGCAGCTGACCCGGGCGGCGGTCGAACTCGCCAAGGACTGGCGCACCGACCGCTATCTGCGGCGGCTCGAAGCCATGATGATCGTGGCCGACAAGGAGGTCTCGCTGGTGCTGACCGGGACGGGCGACGTCCTGGAACCGGAGTCCGGCGTGATGGCGATCGGCTCCGGCGGCAACTATGCGCTTGCGGCGGCGCGTGCGCTGATCGACACCGACAAGGACGCCGAGAGCATCGTCCGCCGCTCGCTCGACATCGCCGCCGACATCTGCGTCTACACCAACCGCAACATCACCATCGAAGCATTGTCGGCCGAGTAGACCATGACCGCGGACGAGATCGGCGCCCCGTCCCGGCAGTCGTCCGGACCCTGGCTCATCCCGGTGCTCTGTCTGCTTTCGCTGCAGGCCGCACTGTTGTTCGCGATGGGCCGGCTGCCGATCTGCGCCTGCGGCACCGTCAAGCTGTGGCATGGCGTGGTGCAGAGCTCGGAGAACTCCCAGCATCTCACCGACTGGTACACGTTCTCCCACATCATTCACGGCTTCTTGTTCTATGCGCTGACCATGCTGGTGGCGCCGCGGCTGCCCTGGCAGGGGCGGCTGATCCTGGCGATGCTGATCGAGGGCACCTGGGAGCTGGTCGAGAACTCCAGCTTCATCATCGAGCGCTATCGTGCCGCCACGATCTCGCTGGACTATTTCGGCGACAGCATCGTGAACTCCGTCGGCGATACGCTGGCGATGATGACCGGCTTCCTGCTGGCGCGGGTGCTGCCGTTCTGGCTGACCGTCGTGATTGCAGTCGCGCTCGAGATCGGGGTGGGCCTGCACATCCGTGACAACCTGACCCTGAACATCTTGATGCTGATCTATCCAACCGAGGCGATCCGGCAGTGGCAGGCCGGACCGCCGTTCCTGTGACGGCGGAAATCCGGCTTGCCCTCATCCCCGTCCGACCCTAGCTAGAGCCTCATGACAGACTTTTCACCCCGCGAAATCGTCTCCGAACTCGACCGCTACATCGTCGGCCAGGCCGACGCCAAGCGGGCGGTGTCCATTGCGTTGCGCAACCGCTGGCGCCGGTTGCAGCTCGATGCAGGCCTGCGCGAGGAGGTGCTGCCGAAGAACATCCTGATGATCGGGCCGACCGGCGTCGGCAAGACCGAGATCGCGCGGCGGCTGGCCAAGCTCGCGGGCGCGCCGTTCCTGAAGGTCGAGGCGACCAAGTTCACCGAGGTCGGCTATGTCGGCCGCGACGTCGAGCAGATCATCCGCGATCTCGTCGAGGTCGCGATCGTCCAGGTGCGCGAGCGCAAGCGCAAGGACGTCGCCGCCCGGGCCCAGCTTGCCGCCGAGGAGCGCGTGCTCGATGCGCTGGTCGGCGCCAGCTCCAGCGCCGCCACCCGCGACTCGTTCCGCCGCAAGCTGCGCGCCGGCGAGCTGAACGACAAGGAGATCGAGATCGAGACGCAGTCGTCCGGCGGCGGCCTTCCGATGTTCGAGATCCCGGGCATGCCGGGGGCGCAGATGGGCGCGATCTCCATCGGCGACATCTTCGGCAAACTCGGCGGCCGCACCAAGACGCGGCGCGTCACGGTCGAAGCCTCGCACGACATCCTGATCGCGGAAGAGTCCGACAAGCTGCTCGACAGCGACCAGCTGGTGCAGGAGGCGATCAGCGTGGTCGAGAACAACGGCATCGTGTTCCTCGACGAGATCGACAAGATCTGTGTGCGCGAGAACCGCGCAGGCGGCGACGTCTCCCGCGAGGGCGTGCAGCGCGACCTGCTGCCGCTGATCGAGGGCACGACGGTCTCGACCAAGCATGGCGCTGTGAAGACCGATCACATCCTGTTCATCGCGTCGGGCGCGTTCCACATCGCCAAGCCATCGGACCTCTTGCCGGAGTTGCAGGGCCGGCTGCCGATCCGCGTCGAGCTGCAGGCGCTGACGCGCGACGACATGCGCCGCATCCTGACCGAGCCGGAGGCGTCGCTGATCAAGCAATATGTCGCGCTGATGAAGACCGAGGGCGTGACGCTCGACATCACCGACGATGCGATCGACGCGCTCGCCGACATCGCGGTCGCGGTCAACTCCACGGTCGAGAACATCGGCGCGCGTCGGCTGCAGACCGTAATGGAGCGCGTCCTCGACGACATCTCCTTCACGGCCTCCGACCGCAGCGGCGAGACCATGCGGGTCGACGCCGCCTTCGTGCAGCAGCACATTGGCGATCTCGCCAAGAACACTGATCTCAGCCGGTTCATTTTGTAGCGGCCGCGCTTTGTCGCGACAGCCTTCGCGCCGGCGTAACGTCGCACTCCGCTGTCGTCCCCGCGAACGCGGGGACCCATAACCACCAAAGCTGATCGTGACTCAAGATGACGGCTCCAGCCTTGCCTCACCGCGGACAGCGGTGGTTATGGGTCCCGGCTCAAGGCCGGGACGACAATGCTGGATGTGACACGGACCTCCTGAACATCGCGGACGCCTCATGACCGGCGCCTACAACAAACACTGGCAGGCGATGCTCGCCGTCAACGCCGCCGTGATGCTCGGCGTCTTCCTGCACAAGCTCACGCTGCCGCCCTACATCCCCTACATCCACCTGCTGGTCGACTATCACCACGGCTTCATCAAGCGCGCGCTGGTCGGTGCCATCGTCGGACTGTTCACGGCGAAGGTGCCGGTGTGGCTGGTGTTCGCAATCGGCGGCAGCGTCTGGCTGATCACGCTCGCTCTGTACCTGCAGCTGTTCCGACGCACCTTTGGTTTTGATCGCGCGCAGCTGCCGCTGTTCGTCTTCACGGCTGGGTCGCCGTTCGTCTTCAAGAACTTCCTGTTCACGCTCGGTCATTTCGACATCTATGGCTGTCTCGGCGTCATCATCCTGTTGCTGGTCCCGGCGAGCTCACTCGGCTACGTCCTGCTCGCCACGCTCATCTCGGCGGTGCTGGTGCTGATCCATCACATCCATCTGCTGATGTATGTGCCCACCATCGTCGCCATCGTCGTGCTGCGCTACTATCTGGCCCGCCCCATCGCCCGGCTCGACCTTGCCGTGGGCGCAAGCGCGCTGCTCGGCCTCGGCATCCTGTTCCTGGCCGCGCAATTCCTCGGAACCATGCCGCTGCCCGAAGCCGATTTCGTAAGTTATTTGCAGACACGAATGGCCGATCCATCGCGCACCGAGCTGCTTCAGTTCGCCTATGTCTGGTACCAGCCGCTGTCCAAGGAAGTGCAGGACACCTGGGCGCGCATGCCGTCCAATCTGCTCGGCGTGCCCGTATATGCGCTGCTGCTCTGGCTGCATGCACCGCTATGGAGCTACTACAGCGATCTTGTCGGCGCATTGGAAGAGCGGCGTCATCGCCAGATCGTCATCGCCGCGCTGATCTTCATCAGCCTCGCCTACGTCGTGATGTTCGCGATGGTGTTCGACTATTCGCGCTGGATCTCGAGCTGGGTCGTTTGCATGGTGATGATGCTGCACGCGGTGAAGACGCTTCCCGCGACCAAGCCGATTGCACCGATTGATCCCGACGATCGCAGGACCACGATCCTGGGCTGGATCGTCACCGCCGTACCGCGCGTCGGCATCATCCGGCCGTTCTGAGCCTCAGCCTCTTGGGCGCCTGATACGGACGTAGAGCGCGCCGGCGCCGCCATGTCCGACATGGGCCTCCTCGAAGCCGACGATCAGCGAGCGGAATTCCGGCAGGCTCAGCCAATGTGGCACTTGGCGCCGGAGCACGCCGCGTTCAGGGTCCGCGCCGATGGTGCCCTTGCCGGTGATGACGAGCACGAAGGTCAGCCCATCATGCTGCGCGCGATGCAGGAAATGATGCAGCGCTTGGTGCGCCCGGCTCTGGGTCATGCCGTGCAGATCGAGCCGCGCATCGATCTCATTGCGGCCGCGCGACAGTTTCGAACGCTCCTTCCGGCCGAGCGAAACCAGCGGCGGAATCGCTGGCCGGACGGGTTTCGGCGCGGCAACCGGCGCGACCGGCCGCTGCGTCATCGCGGGTTTGTCCGGCTGCGGTTCGGACGTCGTCATCGGCGGATGCAGCCGCACCGGACGCTGTGTCTTGCGCAGCGGCTTGACCTGGCGCGCCACCGTCTCCCACAGCATGCGCTCGTCCTCAGAGAGGCCGCGCTTGCGACGGCCGCGGGGCGGCTCGGGATCATGCGACATGGAAACGGCTTATCATCGGCGGTTGCGGTGGCGTCTGCCATAACGCAATCGGCGGATATTGCGATCACTTTCGAGTCGCGGTCGGGCCTCGGGCAGGGGCACTGGCTGTGGGGCCACCACGTTCTGCGCCACCGTGGTCGCGGATTTTGCGACGGCGATCGCGGAGCTAGCCGCGACGGGAGCAGCGGCCTTTGAATCCTTGGCCGCGGAGGGCGCCGCCGCCGTCTTGGCCTGGTCCTGCTCCTTCGCTTGATCTTTGGCAGCCTCCTTCGCTGCCTGCTTCGGCAGCACTTGCGGAAACAGCTTGGCGATCTTCTCCGACGGACGCGCATCCGGCAGCGGCATCTTGCGGCCACGCGCGACCGGATCGAGGCTCTTCGGCACCAGCATCACGAACTGGATGCTGTGCTTGAGGCGGCCGGAGACCTTGCCAGCGTCCTGTCCCGCGCCGAAGTAGAGATCGGCGCGCGCAGGTCCGACGATCGCCGAGCCCGTATCCTGGGCGATCATCAGCCGGTGGAAAGCCGTCTTCGACTTCTCGGATTCGATCGGCAACTCGCCGGTGATGAAGAACGGCGTGCCATAGACGTGCAGCGACTTGTCGACCGCGATCGAGCGGCCCGGAGTCAGCGGGATGCCCTGGGCGCCGACGGCCTCGTCCTTCTCCGACAGTTGCACCTCGCGGAAGAAGATGTAGGAGCGGTTGGTCCGTCGCAGTTCGTTGGCACCTTCCGGGTTCTGCTCCATCCAGTCGCGGATGCGCTGCATCGACATCTGCTCGCGCGGAATGATGCCGCGCTCGATCAGGACACGGCCGACCGGCGTATAGGGATGACCATTATAGGCATCGTAGTTGATGCGGATGGTCGAGCCGTCGTCGAGACTGATGCGCGCGGAACCCTGGATCTGGGCAAACAGCAGGTCCGTCTGATTCCTGAGCCACGCGATCTCCAGGCCGCGGCCCTCGATGGCGCCGTCCTCGATCTCCGCGCGGTCGTAATAGGGGACCAGCTTGCGCCGTCCGATCTTCCGGTAGACGGGACCCTTGTTGGGCAGACTCGTCGCGTCCTGCTTGAAGCCGCGAACGAACAGATTGGAGGGGCGGCGATAGACCGGAACGTTGTAGACCTCGTTCTGGGTCCGCGAGCCGTCGATCACGGGTTCGTAGTAGCCGGTGACGAAGCCGTCGGCATCGCCGAGCTTGGAGATCTTCAGCGGCTCGAAGTGCCGTTCGAAGAACGCCCTTGCCGCGGCATTCTCGGCGAGATCGGCGGCCCGGGCGTCGCGGCAAGGATCACGCAGGGAATCGCCTAGCGCCTTGGCGTCCGGCGTGACATCCGTCTTGGCGGCGATCGGCTTGCAACTGGCGCGGAACGTCCGGTACGCCGCGAGCTGATCATCGTCGTTCCAGCCGGGCACGTCGTTCCAGGCCAATGGCAGGTACTGGCTGTTGTTGATTTCGAGCGGCCAGTCGAGCTGGGGGTAGGGCAGGTGGCGCACCGATGCCACCGGGGTCCGGTGGCGCGAGCGCACCGCCTCGGCCGCGTAAGGGGCGAGCGCCACGGCAACGACGCTCAAGGCGAGCGCCGATGTCCAGTACTTCACGCGATGAGCGGTGAAACCCCGCTTCCAAATTTCGCGAACCATGCTTGCACCATCAAAGTACCACTCAACGCGAAGTTCGGAAAAAACGGGATTCTAAAAAATCGACGTCACAATTCAAGAATGCGCCTCGTCGTCCTCCTGACGCAGCCGGCCGACACCGAGAGCGGTGCCCTCCAACGTAACGCCGGCGGCGGCAACCTATTCCATCAATGGCTGCCAGTGCCGACCAGCTTCCAGTTCGGATCGCGCGAGCCGGTGTCGCGGGCGAAAGTCCAGATGTCGGTGATGTCGGCCACCTTGTCCGGATTGCCGTCGACGATGTTGCCCATCTTGTCGCGCGTCACCGAGATCATCTGCGAGACGAAGCGGACCGTGACCTGCGCGGTGCGGTCGCGCAACTCGGCACCGACCAGCTCGGCGGTATCGATGGAGACGAAGCGGGTTTCGGTCTTCTGCTCCTGCTTCTCACGCTCCTTGATGACGGAGTCGAAGCTCTCATAGACCTCGGACGACAGCAGGTCGCGCAACGCGCGGCGATCGCCATTGGCAAACGCCAGCACGATCATCTCGTAGGCGCTGCGCGCACCGGTCAGGAAATGGCGCGGATCGAACGATGAGTCATCGGCGACGATCGCGTCGAGGCCACGCGCGAGCGGCGTGCCCGACTCGGCCAGGCCGCGCCAGCGATCGCCCGCCGCCGGCATCTCGCCGCCGGGGACCGAAGCCGAGGGGTCGACGGGCTTGTTGGGAACCGGCATGACGTGGTTGTCCGGCGCACCCTGGACCGCGTTTCTGGCGGCGTGATCGAACGGCGTCCGCTCGCTTCCGGTGCGCTGCCCGAGCACGGCGCGCAGGCGCACGAAGATGAAGACCGCCAACGCCAGGAAGATGATGGTATAAATGTCCACGTCGTGTTCGCTTTCTGACCTGTCGAGCCGAATGCGGAGCCCGGCCACCGGACACCCGTTCTACAGGATCCAGGTAAAGACCCGTGAATCCCTCGGTCGACCCGGATGTAGTCATCGAATTGGGCCCGGCCAATGGCACATTGTGGCGTAGCAATCCTAACCCTTTTCCTTCTCAAGGGGAAATCCGATCGACCCCTGATTGGAACGGGGTAGGCCGGTCGCTGGTTCCGCCCGGGGGCCGATGCGACAAATAGAGGCATGCCGGCCGGATCAATCCTTTGCCTCGGCCTTTTGCGGCGTCCGTGGCTCGTCCTTGTGGAACAAGCCGGCCCTATGGTAGCCACGCGCCGCAACGACCCGCCCTTTTTGCCTGGAGAACACTGCGATGACCAACGGTAACGGCGCCACTCCCGAGGCGGCTGCTCCTCCTCAACTGAACGTGCTGGCCCAATACATCAAGGATCTCTCGTTCGAGAATCCGAACGCGCCGCAGTCCCTGGCACCGCAGGGCCAGCCGCCGCAGATCAATATCCAGATCAATGTCGGCGCCAACGCGCTGAATGACACGGAATACGAGGTGACGCTGACGATCGAGGGCAAGGCCGAGAGCGGCAGCCAAGTGATGTTCAGCTTCGAGCTGGTCTATGGCGGCGTGTTCCGGCTGGTCAACATTCCGCGCGAGAACCTGTCGCCGATGCTGCTGATCGAATGCCCGCGCCTCTTGTTCCCGTTTGCCCGCGAGATCGTCGCCAACTCGGTGCGCGACGGCGGCTTCCCGCCGCTGATGCTGGACCCGGTCGATTTCGTTGGCCTGTACCGCCAGAACATGGAGCGCCAGGCAGCGGCCCAGGGCGGCCAGGTGCTGTCGAGCTGATCTGGTTCAGCTTTACGATTGATGTTTGCAGGGCGTGATCCGCTGCCGATCCGGCGGATCACGTGCCGGCGAGAAACTCCATCCAGATCGGCTTGTCGCCGAGGGTGGCGATGAAGGCGCGATGCGCCTCTCGCTCCGCATCGGTGACACGTGGCAGAAGCGGCTGCTCGCGCTGACGGCGCGGCGTATCGCCGGCCCCCCCGATGCGGATCTCCTGGCTGTCCTGGGTCAGGATCAGCTGCGACTGCCGCGCCCCGACGAGATCGACATAGACCTCCGCCAGCAGTTCGGCGTCGAGCAGCGCGCCGTGCTTGGTGCGGCGTGAGTTGTCGATCGCATAGCGTGAGCAGAGGTCGTCGAGGCGGTTCGACACGCCAGGATGCTTGCGACGTGCGAGCAGCAGCGTATCGACCAGACGATCCCTGGGAATGGCCGCGCGCTTGACCCGGTCGAGCTCGGCATTGATGAAGCCGATGTCGAACGAGGCGTTGTGGATCACCAGCGGGGCATCGCCGATGAATTCCAGGAATTCCTCCACGATCTCGTGAAACAGCGGCTTGTCCGCCAGGAACTCGCTCGACAGTCCGTGAACCGCGAACGCCTCCGCCGGCATGTCGCGTTCGGGATTGATGTAGCGGTGGTAGACTTGGCCGGTGGGCATGCGGTTGATGATCTCGACACAGCCGATCTCGACCAGGCGGTCGCCGCGCAGAGCGTCGAGGCCGGTGGTTTCGGTGTCGAGAACGATCTCACGCATCTGATCTGATCCGTCGAATTCCGCGCCGCCGACGTTCGCGAATCAGCCCCGGCGCTGCGGCATTCTAACGACCTCCGCCAGGATGTCGCGGATGCGTGCCCGCACCGGATCGAGCCCGTGCGAGGTATCCACGACGAAATCGGCGCGCTTGCGCTTCTCGGCATCCGGCATCTGCCGTGCGAGCAGCGCATCGAGCGCTTCTTCCGTCATCGTGCCGCGCGCCAGGATGCGTTGGCGCTGGATCTCGGGCGACGTCGACACCACCACCACGGCATCGACGCGCTTGTCACCGCCGGTCTCGAACAGCAAGGGGACATCGACGACCGCAACCGGCACGCCGGACTGCTCGGCGTCATCGAAAAACTTCTGGTGGTAGGAGCGCAGCATCGGATGCACGATCGCTTCGAGCCGGCGGATCGCGGCGGGATCGCCGACGACCTTGGCCGAGAGCCTGCCCCGATCCACCTTGCCGTTCACCGTGGTCCCAGGAAATTCGGCTTCGATCGCCGGCGCGGCTTCGCCTTCATAGACCTTATGAACGGTCGCGTCGGCGTCGTAGACCGGCACACCGGCTTCCGCGAACAGCTTTGCTGTCGTCGACTTGCCCATGCCCATCGAGCCGGTCAGACCCAGCACTCTCATCCGCGGTCACTCCCCCTCACGCGTGGCTGCGGTCGGCATCAGATCCTGAGCAGCTTCGCTTCGCGAAAATAGGCGAGCAGCGGCAACAGCGGCAGGCCGAGTATGGTGAAGTGATCGCCGTCGATCCGGTCGAACAGGTGCACACCGAGCCCTTCCAGCTGATAGGCGCCGACGCTGGATGTGACGGCTTCGCCGGCGACATCGAGATAGGCTGCGATCTCGGTTTCGGTGAGGGCGCGCATCGTCATCCAGGCAATTGCGACGTGCGAGAACAGCACCTCACCGTTGCGGACCACGGCAATGGCCGAGTGCAGCGCATGGGTGCGCCCGCCCAGCGCCAACAGTTGCTGCATGGCATGCTGGCGGCCGGCTGGCTTGTTGAACATGCGCTCACCCAATGCGAGCGTCTGATCCGCGCCCACCACATATGAATTGGGCCTGCTTGCCGAGACCGCAGCGGCCTTTGCGTTGGCAAGGTGTAACGCGATCTCGTAGGGCGCCACCAGGCCGGCTTCGGCCTGCACCGCGCGTTCGTCGATATCGGCCGGAAGGGCCTCGCACGCGAGGCCTGCGTTCGCGAGCAGCATCCGCCGCGCGCGGCTTTGCGATGCCAGAATGAGAGGCTCGTCACTGCACCAGATGGACATTGATCCACTCACTAGTCCGGAAGCCGCTGCCGCTGCCGGTCGGTATAGAGTTTCAGGATCGCGGCGGCCGTCTCCTCGATCGAGCGCCGCGTCACGTCGAGCATGACCCAGTTGAACTTCGCACTCAGCTTGCGTGCATAGGCGACCTCGTCCGTCACCGACTGCTTGTCGACATAATTCTCATTGCCGGATTCCGCACCCATGCTGAGCAGGCGATTCTGCCGTACCTGGATCAGCCGCTCCGGGGTCGCATGCAGGCTGACGACCAGCGGCTTCTTCAATGTCTCGAGCTGATGCGGGATCGGAATGCCCGGGACCAGCGGCACGTTGGCGGTGCGCACGCCGCGGTTGGCGAGATAGATCGAGGTCGGAGTCTTCGACGTCCGGCTGACGCCCACCAGCACCACTTCGGCGTCTTCGAGGCCGTCGACCATCTGCCCGTCATCGTGGAGCATCGTGTAGTTCAGCGCATCGATGCGGGCGAAATATTCGGCATTGAGCACATGCTGCGCACCGACGCGGCCGGCGGTCGATGCGCCGAGATAGGCCTCAAACAGCTGCATCACCGGACCGATGATCGACAGGCTCGGGATGTTGATCTGCTGGCACTTGCCTTCGAGCCGGCTGACCAGGTCCTTCTCGAGCAGGGTGAACAGCACGATGCCGGGGGCTTCCTCGATCTCGTCGAGCACACGGTCGAGCTGCTTCTGGCTGCGAACCAGCGGGTACACGTGCTCGACGGGGGTCACGTTGGTGTACTGCGCGGCGACCGCTCGCGCGACCGTGATCAAGGTTTCGCCCGTCGAATCGGAAACCAGATGCAGGTGAAAGTAATTGCCGGTGGTGGGCATCAAATCCTTAACGATCTGTGAATCCCTGTGAAGGATGGGACCAAAAAGCGGCCTCGGACCGCTCCCTTTGTATAACCCCGATAGTTCTGCACATGGTCGCCGTCCGGGACGGCGCCAGGCAGCAGCGCGATGATATCGGGACGAGGTCGGTTTGTCTCTGGATAAGCTGTCGAAGGATTTCGGCAAGCGTTTGAATCACATTGAACTCTGCGGCGATCCGGCGCGTGCAGCTCACATGTTGAGGGATGTGAACAAGCTGCGGGCACACTGCGGATGACATTGCATGAGTCCAATCCACCGCTACCTAGACTCAAACCTTAAGATTCTAAAATTATTTGGTTTGGAGGGGACTGAGCGAGCGGATATGTCTCGGCACGCAAGCTGATCACCAGCCGAGAGGATCACGCGTCTCCGATGTATGAGTGGATCAAGGCCCTGCACGTCATCGCCGTCATCGCGTGGATGGCCGGCATGCTGTATCTGCCGCGGCTGTTCGTCTATCATTGCGACGCCGAGATCGGCTCGAAGCAGTCCGAGACGTTCAAGGTCATGGAGCGGCGCCTGCTCAAGGCGATCATCAATCCGGCGATGACCGTGACGTGGCTTGCCGGGCTCTATCTGGTCTGGGCCGGCCACTGGTATACCAGCGGTTGGTTTCATGCCAAATTTCTGCTGGTGCTGATCATGTCCGGAGTCCACGGACTGTTTACCCGCTGGGTCAGGGAATTCGGCGCCGACAAGAACACCCGCAGCCAGAAATTCTACCGCTATATCAATGAGGTACCAACGGTACTGATGATAGGCATCGTGATTCTCGTGATCGTCAAGCCGTTCTGACCGTTTCCCTCGGAATACCGCTGCGCTGCAGACGCCTTGCAGACGCCGGCGCGATTTTCTATATTGTAGATATCCCACCCCACGCAGGCGGATGTGGTTGCGTTCCGGCTTGACCGGCCGCCGCATCAGGTCTGGTGCCTCATCGGCGCCAACCTTGCTCAGACCTGCGGACCTCATTTTCGTCCGCCTTCCCACAGCCACCTCGCATCCCTCCCAAGTCGCTTCCACAGGACCACCCCAATGCGGGAAATCAAACTACAGGACCTCAAGTCAAAGACGCCGGCCGAGCTCGTCTCCTTCGCGGAGGAAAACGGGGTCGAGAACGCCAGCACGATGCGCAAGCAGGAGCTGATGTTCGCCATCCTCAAACAGCTCGCGATCCAGGAAATCGACATCATCGGCGAGGGCGTCGTCGAGGTGCTCTCCGATGGCTTCGGCTTCCTCCGCTCGCCCGATGCCAACTACCTGCCGGGTCCCGATGACATCTACGTCTCGCCCTCGCAGATCCGCCGCTTCGGGCTGCGCACCGGTGACACCATCGAGGGACACATCCGCAGCCCGAAAGAGGGCGAGCGCTATTTCGCGCTGCTCAAGGTCAACACGCTGAACTTCGAGGATCCCGAGAAGTCCAAGCACAAGGTCAATTTCGACAACCTCACGCCGCTGTTTCCGGACGAGCGCTTCCGGCTCGAGCTCGAGGATCCGACCCGCAAGGATCTGTCGCCACGCGTGATCGACATCGTCGCGCCAATCGGCAAGGGCCAGCGTGCGCTGATCGTCGCGCCGCCGCGCACCGGCAAGACGGTGCTGATGCAGAACATCGCGCACTCGATCACGGCCAATCATCCCGAGTGCTATCTGATCGTGCTGCTGATCGACGAGCGTCCGGAAGAAGTCACGGACATGCAGCGCTCGGTGAAGGGCGAGGTGGTGTCCTCGACCTTCGACGAGCCGGCGGCGCGTCACGTCCAGGTCGCGGAGATGGTGATCGAGAAGGCCAAGCGCCTGGTCGAGCACGGCCGCGACGTCGTCATTCTGCTGGACTCGATCACCCGTCTCGGCCGCGCCTACAACACCGTCGTGCCGTCATCCGGTAAAGTGCTGACCGGCGGTGTGGACGCCAACGCGTTGCAGCGGCCGAAGCGCTTCTTCGGCGCCGCCCGCAACATCGAGGAAGGCGGCTCGCTGACGATCATCGCGACCGCTCTGGTCGATACCGGCAGCCGCATGGACGAGGTCATCTTCGAAGAGTTCAAGGGCACCGGCAACTCCGAGCTCATCCTTGACCGCAAGGTCGCGGACAAGCGGACCTTCCCGGCGATCGACATCGCCCGCTCCGGCACCCGCAAGGAAGAGCTCATCACCGAGCCGCAGAACCTCAAGAAGATGTACGTGCTCCGCCGCATCCTCAATCCGATGGGCACGATGGACGCGATCGACTTCCTGCTCGACAAGCTCCGCAGCACCAAGAGCAATGCCGAGTTCTTCGAATCCATGAACACCTGATCGCGCCACGGTCTCGATTTGGAAAGGGCGCTCTTTGGAGCGCCCTTTTTGTTTGACTTGTTTGTCGCTGCGCCCGGCGAGAAGTCCTCGATGCTTATCCGCCCGCCATGGTTCGTCGGCGTAAAGCATGCCGCTGCAAACCGATTGTCTTTCGCTGCCGGTGAGCCCAACTGAGGATCATGCATCCTCACGACCAGACCATCTTCGCGCTGTCCTCCGGACGCCTGCCGAGTGCGATTGCGATCGTCAGACTCTCCGGGTCTCACGCCGGTATCGCCCTTCAGATGCTTGCGGGGAAACTGCCGCTGCCGAGGATGGCGACGCGCGCCTTGCTGCGGGATGGCAATGGCGAACCAATCGACGATGCCGTCGTGCTGTGGTTTCCCGGCCCGGCCAGTGCCACCGGCGAAGATGTTGCCGAGCTGCATGTCCATGGCAGCCGCGCCGTCATCGCGGCGGTGTTCTCGGTCCTGTCGGCGATGCCGCAGATGCGCCCTGCCGAGCCGGGCGAGTTCACGCGGCGCGCGTTCGAGAATGGCAAGATCGATCTGACCGAAGCCGAGGGGCTCGACGATCTCATTCATGCCGACACGGATCGGCAGCGGCGCCAGGCGTTGCGCCAGCTCAAGGGCCTGCTTGGTGACAAGGCGCGGGGCTGGCGTGAGCAGATCATCGAAGCTACGGCGCTGATCGAAGCCGGGATCGATTTTGCCGATGAAGGCGACGTGCCAACCGAGCTGATGGCGCCGGCGCTATCGCGGATTGAACAGCTCCTGGCGCAGATCGAGGCCGTGTTGTCGGCGCAGGGCCGGGCCGAGCGGCTGCGCGATGGCCTGACGGTCGTCATCGCCGGACCTCCAAACGCCGGCAAGTCGACCTTGATGAACCAGCTGGCCCGACGTGAGGTGGCGATCGTCTCGCCTCATGCCGGCACCACGCGCGACGTCATCGAGATCCAGCTCGATCTCCAAGGTTATCCCGTCACGGTGATCGATACCGCGGGGATCCGGGAGACGGACGACCCCGTGGAGCAGGAGGGTGTGCGCCGGGCCCGGGATCGGGCTGCGCAGGCCGATCTCGTGCTGTGGCTGTCCGAGGATAATCAGCCGGAGGCAGAGCGTCGAAGCGAGGTGCCTGTCTGGCTGGTCCGGAACAAGATCGATCTGCCGAGACCGCAGGAGACAGCCACGGCGACGGTGCAGGGTGATGCTCCCGTCTTTGCGATCTCGGCCAGAACCGGAGCAGGGGTGGCCGGCCTGCTGGAGGCTCTGATAGGCTTCGCCCGTGATTTCTTCGGATCGACCGAGAATGGCCTGATCACCCGGGAGCGGCAACGAGCCCTGCTCAATGAGACCGTGGCGGCGCTTCGTCGGAGCGTTACGGCTGTTGATCTCGGTGAGGAGCTCGCCGCGGAGGAGCTGCGGATCGCCGCACTGGCGCTTGGGCGTCTGTTGGGGCGGGTCGATGTCGAGGATGTGCTGGACGTGATCTTCCGCGAGTTCTGTATCGGAAAGTAGCAGCGTCAAGAACCTCGGCGGACGCAGATATGCTTAATGAAATGTTGCTTGGTTAACTGATCGTCAATCGTTTCACGTGAAACAGGGTAGAGCCCTCGTTGGACGTTTCACGTGAAACAAGTCCCAGATGGCACCGATGCTGTTTCACGTGAAACATCTCCCTGCCTGCCCGACGGTGGCGAATGTTTCACGTGAAACGTCTTCCGAGCGTTGTCCGCACACGCTAGATAAGCCTCATGAGCGAGCATCTGACATCCTACGACGTCATCGTCATCGGTGGCGGCCACGCTGGCTGTGAAGCTGCGGCGGGCGCGGCGCGCATGGGTGCCCGAGCCGCCCTGATCACGCATCAGTTCACGACCATCGGCGCCATGTCCTGCAATCCGGCCATAGGTGGGCTGGGGAAGGGACATCTGGTTCGCGAGGTTGATGCTCTCGATGGGCTGATGGGTCGCGTCGCCGATGCCGGCGGTATCCAGTTTCGGGTTCTGAATCGCCGGAAGGGGCCGGCCGTTCGAGGTCCACGCGCCCAGGCCGACCGCAAGCTCTACGCTGCCGCGATGCAGTCGGCGATCCGGGAGACCGCGAACCTCGCCGTCATTGAAGGCGAGGCGGACGAACTGATCGTTGCCGGCGGGCGGGTGGCGGGGTTGCGGCTGGCTGACGGCCGGACCTTCATCTCTGGCGCTGTCGTCATCACGACCGGTACGTTCCTGCGTGGTCTGATCCACCTGGGTGAGAGGACCTGGCCAGCCGGCCGGGTCGGCGAAGCGCCGGCGCTGGGGCTGTCCCGGTCTCTCGAAGCCATCGGATTTCGGCTCGGCCGGCTCAAGACCGGCACGCCGCCGCGCCTGGATGGATCGACGATCGACTGGACAGCGGTCGAGATGCAGCCCGGCGACGATCCGCCGGAGCCGTTCTCCGTCCTGACCGACAGGATCACCACCCCGCAGATCCAGTGCGGGATTACCCGAACGACGACCGCGACCCATGAGGTGATCCGCGCCAACGTCCATCGCTCGCCGATGTACTCCGGCCAGATCAAGTCGACCGGGCCGCGCTACTGTCCGTCGGTTGAGGACAAGATCGTACGCTTCGGTGATCGCGACGGTCACCAGATTTTCCTGGAGCCGGAAGGGCTCGACGACACCACCGTCTACCCGAACGGTATCTCGACCTCGTTGCCCGAGGAGGTCCAGCTCGCGCTGCTGCCGACCATCCCGGGCCTCGAGCGCGTCCGGATGATCCGACCGGGCTATGCGATCGAGTACGACCACGTCGATCCACGCGAGCTGGAGCCAACGCTCCAGACCAAGCGGATGAGGGGCCTGTTCCTGGCGGGTCAGATCAACGGCACGACCGGCTACGAAGAGGCTGCCGCCCAGGGTCTGGTAGCCGGGCTCAATGCGGCGCTCGCGGCGGGCGGCGGCGAGTCGATCGTGTTCGATCGTGCCGACGGCTATCTCGGCGTGATGATTGATGACCTCGTCACGCGCGGGATCACCGAGCCCTACCGCATGTTCACCTCGCGCGCCGAGTATCGTCTCACGCTGCGGGCGGACAACGCCGATCAGCGTCTCACCGACAAGGGCATTGCGCTCGGCTGCGTCGGTGGCGATCGCGCGCGTTTCCATCGAACCAAGATGGATGGGTTGGAGGCTGCCCGTTCGATGGCGAGGTCGCTGACGATCACGCCCAACGAGGCGGCGAAGCATGGCCTCACGCTCAACAAGGATGGCCAGCGCCGCTCGGCCTTCGAGCTGATGGCCTATCCGGAGATCAGCTTCTCCGACATCAGAGCGATCTGGCCCGAGCTTGGCTCGATCGATCCGGCCATCGCCGTCCATCTGGAGATCGACGCCAAATATGATGTCTATGTCCGCCGCCAGAGCGAGGACGTGGATGCCTTCCGGCGCGATGAGGGCCTGGTGCTCGGTGGGGTCGATTATGCGCTCGTCCCGGGTCTTTCGAATGAGGCGCGGGCGAAGCTGACGGCAGCCAAGCCGTGGACGATCGGACAGGCGGGCCGGATCGATGGCATGACGCCGGCGGCGCTCGGGATCCTTGCGGCCTATCTCCGTCGGGAAGCGCGTCGCAGCAAGGCCACCGGCTGAGGCGTTTCACGTGAAACAGGCATCGCCAGCGGTGGCATCCAAGATGATCGAATCGGACAAGGCGGCAGCGCTCGCGCTGACTCCCGTTTCACGTGAAACGGAGCAACGCCTCGATCGCTATGTCGCATTGCTGCTGGAATGGCAGGCGAAGACCAATCTGGTCGCGCCGTCGACCTTGCCCAATCTCTGGACGCGCCACATCGCCGACTCGTTGCAGCTTCTCGATCTCGCGCCCGACGCCAGGATCTGGATTGATCTGGGCAGCGGCGGCGGCTTTCCCGGCGTCGTGCTTGCTTGCGCTTTGGCCGATCGGCCGGGTGCACAGATTCACCTGGTCGAGCGCAACGCCAAGAAGGCAGCGTTCCTGCGCGAAGCAATTCGCGTCACCGGCGCTCCGGGGATCGTGCATTTGTCAGAGATCGGGGATATCGTGGAGAAGTGGAGCGGGCGAGTCGATTGCGTGACCGCACGCGCGCTGGCTCCGCTACATCAGCTCATCGGCTTTGCGGAGCCCTTGGTGAAAAAAGGCGCGAAAGCGCTGTTTCTCAAGGGTCAAGATGTAGAAGCGGAATTGACCGAATCTACTAAGTATTGGAAAATTGAGTCGAAACTTCACTCCAGCCGGACGGGCGGGCAGGGCTGGATCGTCGCAATCGATTGCATCGAGCGACAGAGCTGAATTCCGTCAAGACGACAACCAATGGCGATCGCGCATGGCCGTAATTGATCAGATTTATCAAGAAGATAGAGCCCCGCACCCGGAGGGGCATCCGCGCATCCTGGCGCTCGCCAATCAGAAGGGCGGGGTCGGCAAGACCACGACCGCGATCAACCTCGGCACGGCGCTGGCAGCGATCGGCGAGCGGGTGCTGATCGTCGACCTCGATCCGCAGGGCAACGCCTCGACCGGGCTCGGCATTGACCGCGGCAGCCGTAACTGCTCGACCTATGATGTGCTGATCGGCGAGGCCTCGCTGCGCGACGCCATCGTTGCGACGGCCGTGCCGCGGCTGCACATCGCCTCCTCGACGATGGACTTGTCGGGTCTCGAGCTCGAGCTCGGTTCCACCGCCAACCGCGCCTTCCGTCTGCGCGATGCGATCGCCGGCCTCAACAACAACGTCTCGCCGGAGAACGACTACACCTACGTGCTGGTCGATTGTCCGCCGTCGCTGAACCTGCTGACGGTCAATGCAATGGCCGCGTCCGACGCGATCCTGGTGCCGCTGCAGTGCGAGTTCTTCGCGCTCGAAGGTCTGTCGCAGCTGCTGCAGACCGTGGAGCAGGTGCGCTCGACCCTGAACCCGAACCTCTCGATCCACGGCATCGTGCTGACGATGTTCGACTCGCGCAACAACCTGTCGAACCAGGTCGTCGCCGACGTCCGCCAGTTCATGGGATCGAAGGTCTACAACACGATGATCCCGCGCAACGTGCGCATCTCGGAAGCGCCGTCCTACGGCAAGCCGGTGCTGGTCTACGACTTGAAGTGCGTCGGCAGCGAGGCCTATCTCAAGCTTGCGACCGAAGTCATTCAGCGCGAGCGTGACCTGCGCACGAACTGACTTTGCCTCTGCTCCGGGGGACCTCGTCGCCCGGATCTCATTCGAGGACGGCAGCGGATTCCGAAATGAATCCGTTCCCTCGTTCATTGTGCCGACGGGACCGATCGGCAGCAGACGCAAGCGGAGCGTGACGTGAATCCAAAGGAGAAGGCGATGGCCGACGAGTCGCGATCGCGATTGGGCCGGGGTCTCGCAAGTCTGATCGGTGACGTCGGCCGCGAGGCCGGCGCGCCGCCGGAGCGGCCGCGCAATCAGCGCAAGGTGCCGATCGAATTCCTCAAGCCGAATCCGCGCAATCCGCGCAAGACGTTTTCCGACGGCGAGCTCGCCGAGCTCTCGGCCTCGATCAAGCAGCACGGCGTGATCCAGCCGATCGTGGTGCGTCCGGTGAAGGGCCAGCACGACCGCTACGAGATCATCGCCGGCGAGCGGCGCTGGCGCGCCTCGCAGGCCGCCGGCCTGCACGAGGTGCCGATCGTTCCGGTCGATGTCAGCGACAGCGATGCCCTGGAGCTCGCGATCATCGAGAACGTGCAGCGCGAGGATCTCAATCCGATGGAGGAGGCGCAGGGCTATCACGCGCTCGCCAACGAGTTCAAACGCAACCAGGAAGACATCGCCAAGATCGTCGGCAAGAGCCGCAGCCACGTCGCCAACATGATGCGGCTGACCAAGCTGCCGGCCGAGGTGCAGGGCTTCATCGCGACCGGACAGATCTCGGCCGGTCATGCGCGTGCGCTGATCAACCTGCCGGATCCGATGTCGGCGGCGAAGAAGATCATCGCGGAAGGATTGAACGTCCGCCAGACCGAGGCGCTCGCGCACGAGGAGGGCGTGCCGGAACGCAAGCCGCAGAAGCCACGCAGCTCTGGGGGCATTGCGCCGGCGGAGAAGAAGGACGCCGACACCATCGCGCTGGAGAAGCGCGTTGGCGATGCGCTCGGCCTTTCGGTGTCGATCAGCCACCGCGACCCCGGCGGCACGGTGCAGATCACCTACCGCAGCCTCGAGCAGCTCGACGAGGTGATGCGGCGGCTGGAGCAGGGTTAGGCTGTTAGGTCGTAATTGCTGTCCCGTTGTCGAGATACTTTCTACGAACTCCCGTCAGCTTTGTTGTGACGTCCTCACCACATCGTCATGGCCGGGCTTGACCCGGTCATCCATCTTTTGATGGTACTCGCTCCAAGAGGATGGCTGCCCGGGTCAAGCCCGGGCACGACGAGTTACTCATTAGGCGAGGGGTACGACCAGTGCTTCCTGGTCACGGTTGCCTCTGGTGATCTCGAAACTCTCCTCCGTCATTCCGGGGAGTGCGCGGCACGAACCCGGAATCCATCTCTCGGCAGATCGCTTGGCCCGATGGATTCCGGGCTCGCCGCGCCGGCGCGCGTCGCCCCGGAATGACGTCGGAGATTGGAGCAAGGCCTCGGGCCCACTCATCCCTTGCGCCGCGCGTTCACTGCGATCGACAGCAGCGTTCGCTGCGCGATGGCTGCGGCGAGGCCCGGCTGCTTGCGCATGTCGAGGGCGGCGGTGGCGAGCTGGTCGATGATCGGCAGCAGCCGCGCCGGAGAGAAATTGCGCAGCGCCGTCTCGGCGCTCGGCTTTCGTGAGAAATGCAGCCGCGGAAAACCGCCTTCGAGAATGGCCGACACGGGCGTGCCGGATGCGACGGCAAGGGCCGACTTGTGCAGCCATGCCGCATGTCGCTGCGCAGCGGAGATGATGACACCGGGATAGGTGCCGGCGATCATGGCCTTGCCGAACTCGGTCTCGACCATTTCGGGCCTGCCGCCGAAGGCGCCGTCGACGATCGGGTCGAGCTTCATCTCCGAGGCGTCGGCGACCACCGCCATCACATGGTCGAGCGTCACCTCGCCCTCGCCATGAGCGAACAAGGTCAGCTTGCGCAGCTCGTTGCGCGAGGCCTGGCGGTCGCCGCCCAGCAGGGCCATCAGCGAGGCGCGAGCGTCGGGCGCGATGCGCAGGGCCGCGATGCGCAGTTCGTCGTCGATCAGCTTGGCGAGATCGCGCTCGGTGTCCGGGTAGCAGCCGATCGCGACGGCCGTTTTGGCCTTCTCGCAAATCTTGCGCAGTGGCGAATCGGGGCGGATGTCGCCGGCCTCGATGACGATGCGGCAGTCCCGGACATTCATCTCGCTGAGCGTCTCGACGCCGCTGGCGAAATTGCGCGAGCCGGCGCGCACCCGGATGGCTCGCCGGCCGCCGAACAGCGGCACCGTCATGGCTTCGTCGACGAGGCGCGACGGTTCCGCGGAGAGCTCGTCACCGTCGAGCCTGACCACGGAGAAGGGATCATCGGGATTGTCGACGGCCGACGCGATAAGGGCCTCGGCACGCTCGCGGACCAGGCCCGTATCCGGGCCGTACAACAGGATCAGCGGCCGGGCGGCGTCCGGTTTGGCCAGGAAGGCATCGATGTCTCGTCCGCGCAACGCGACCACGGCGATGTCAGCCGTGCGTCAGGTGCCGGCGGTGAAATAGGCCGCGAGCCGCGTCTTGATCTTCTCGGCGACTTCCTCGGAGGCGCGATCCTCGGCATCACGGAAGGCGCGCTGGCGGGCGAAGCGCTGGTACGAGCCGGGGATGTCGTAGGAGGTACGCGCGAAGGTCGTACCGGTCATGACCGATTTGTTGGTCGCCAGCTCGACCAGATTGTACTGCACGTCGACGCCGACATTCTCGGTGGTCGGCAGGCCGGTCGTCTGCGAGACGATCAGCGAGGACCGGCTGGTCTGCAACCGCAGCACCAGCTTGTGGGTCGGGGCCGCACCGGTCGCGGTGCCGTAGAGCTTGAATGCGAGCGCGTTGCGGATACCGACGCCAATGCGCGCCTCGGGGGAGGCGTTCGGCTTGTCGACCGGCGGCAGCTCGATGCCCATCAGCTTGTCGCGCAGGGCAGGGGTGCCGTCAGCGTGCTCCGCGTACATCGGCTGGAAGCAGCCGGCCGTCAGCCCGGCCAAGGCGGCCACGGCAACGAGGCGTGCAGCGATCCGAAACCTAGCCGACGACATTCACGATCCTCTTGGGAACAATGATCACCTTGCGAACGGCCTTGCCGTCCAGTGCTAGTTTTACTGCATCGAGGGCCAAAACGGCAGACTCAATTTCCGGATTCTGCGCGTTGCTGGCGACTGTGACTTCTCCGCGCTTCTTGCCGTTGACCTGGACGACCAGGGTCATGCTGTCCTCAACCAGCAAATCGCGTTCGATTTGCGGCCAGGAGGCCTCCGAGATCAGGCCAGTCTGGCCCAGCACCTGCCAGCATTCCTCGGCCAGATGCGGCATCATCGGCGAGATCAGCTGCACTAGGATGCCGGCGGCCTCGCGAATCGCCCAGGCCAGGTCCGGCGCCGGAGTCGCCGGCCGGCCCAGCACCTCGGCCAGCGCGTTGGCGAATTCGCGGATGTGCGCCAGGCAGACGTTGAAATGCAGCCGCTCGATGCCGCCGGTCACCTTGTCGAGAGCGCCATGCGCGGCCTTGCGCAGCGCCAGCGCGTCTGCGCCGAAGTCGGAGGGACGGGAGGAGGGGGCCTCCTGGCTTGCTGCGACCGATTCGTTGACCAGCCGCCACAGCCGCTGGACGAAGCGGGCCGCGCCCTGCACCCGTTCGTCGCTCCAGATCACGTCGCGATCCGGCGGTGAGTCCGACAGCATGAACCAGCGCGCGACGTCGGCGCCGTAGCTCTCGATGATGTCGTCGGGATCGACGGTGTTCTTCTTCGACTTCGACATCTTCTCGATCGGGCCGATCGTGATGTCCTCGCCGGTGGCGGCCAGCACCGCGCGGCGGCCGTTGCCGCCGACCTCGATCTTGACCTCGGCGGGATTGACGTAGGTGCCATCGGCCTTCTGGTAAGTCTCGTGGACCACCATGCCCTGCGTGAACATGCCGGCGAACGGCTCGTCCATGGCGACGTGGCCGGTGGCCTTCATCGCGCGGGTGAAGAATCGGCTGTAGAGCAGATGCAGGATCGCGTGCTCGACGCCGCCGATATACTGATCCACCGGCATCATCCGGTTGGCGACCGCAGGTGTCGTCGGCGAGGTCTCGTTCCACGGATCGGTGAAGCGCGCGAAGTACCAGGACGAATCGACGAAGGTGTCCATCGTGTCGGTTTCGCGGGTCGCCTTGGCCCCGCATGTCGGGCAGGTGACGTGCCTCCAGCTCGGATGGTGGTCGAGTGCGTTGCCGGGCTTGTCGAAGGTGACGTCATCAGGCAGCACGACCGGCAGGTCCTGCGCCGGCACCGGCACGACATCGCATTTGGGGCAGTGGATCACCGGGATCGGGCAGCCCCAATAGCGCTGGCGCGAGATGCCCCAGTCGCGCAGGCGGAAATTGACCTGGCGCTCGCCGACCGGCGCGCCGCCGCGCGGCTCGCTCTCGAGCCGCCTGGCGACCTCGTCCTTGGCCTGCGCGATCGTCATGCCGTCGAGGAAACGCGAATTGATCAGGCGGCCGTCGCCGTCGAAGGCGGTATCGGTGATGACGAAGCTCGCTGGGTCCTGGCCCTCGGGGCAGACCACCGGGACATTGCCGAGGCCGTATTTGTTGACGAAGTCGAGGTCGCGCTGGTCATGCGCCGGGCAGCCGAAGATGGCGCCGGTGCCGTACTCCATCAGCACGAAATTGGCGACATAGACCGGCAAGGTCCAGCTCGGATCGAACGGGTGCACGGCGCGGATGCCGGTGTCGAAGCCCTGCTTCTCCGCGGTGTCGATCGCCTCCTGCGCGGTGCCGATCCGCTTGATCTCGGCGATGAACGCGGCGAGCTCCGGGTTCTTCGCCGCCGCGGCCTGGGTCAGCGGATGGTCGGCCGAGATCGCCATGAACTTGGCGCCGAACAGCGTGTCCGGCCGGGTCGTGAAGATCTTCAATTCGGTCTCGCCGGCCGGCGTCGTCGCCGGATCCAGCGCAAAACGGATCAGCAGGCCTTCCGAGCGGCCGATCCAGTTGCGCTGCATCAGCCGTACCTTGTCGGGCCAGCGGTCGAGACCATCGAGCGCGTCCAGCAGCTCCTGCGAGTACTTCGTGATCTTGAACACCCACTGGTTCATCTCACGCTGTTCGACCACCGCACCGGAGCGCCAGCCGCGACCGTCGATGACCTGCTCGTTGGCGAGCACGGTCATGTCGACCGGATCCCAGTTCACCTTGCGCTTCTCGCGCTCGACCAGCCCCGCCTGCATGAAGTCGAGGAACATCTTCTGCTGGTGCTTGTAGTAGGACGGATCGCAGGTGGCGAACTCGCGCGCCCAGTCGAGCGACAGCCCGATCGAGCGCAGCTGCTTCTTCATCGCGGCGATGTTGTCGTAGGTCCACGCCTTCGGCGCCACCTTGCGCTCGATCGCGGCGTTCTCCGCCGGCAGGCCGAACGCATCCCAGCCCATCGGGTGCAGGACGTTGAAACCCTTGGCGCGCATAAAGCGGGCCAGCACGTCACCGAGCGTATAATTACGGACGTGGCCGATATGGATGCGTCCCGACGGATAGGGAAACATCTCGAGCACGTAGTATTTCGGACGCGGATCGTCGTTCTTCGTGGCGAAGATCGCCTTCTCGTCCCACTGGCGCTGCCAGCGCGGCTCGGCTTCACGGGCGTTGTAGCGTTCGGATGTCATGGAATCGCTTATAATTTTCGAGGATTCGCGTCGTTTGAAGACGGCGGACTAGGCCACAAAAGCGGCAGCCCGGTCAATGGGGCGACAGATGATGATACCATTTTGGGCATCTGCTAAGCGACGGTAATCGTGAGTTTTTTGCGGGCTCTGCCGGCAGTGTCGAAGGTCCGATTGAGGCACGGTTAAGACTTGAATGGGAGACTGAGTGCATACATCCAGGCATCCGCCCGCATCTGGGGTCACTCCACATCGTGTCCGGCGCTACGTTCGACGAGCTTGACTTCGAGTACGCGACGACGGTCGCGGAAAAGGCCATGAAATCCATGGCTCAACAGCGCGTGCCACCGACGCCTAACAACTTCCATCTGTGGTTCAAGTACTCCCTGGGCTCGGCGTCGGACCTCAAGCGCGCCGTCGACATCCTGGTCAGCAACAAGCGCAAGTTCGACAAGACCACCAACCAGGCGCTGTTCGACACGTACATCGGCCAGCAGGGTACGGAAGCGGCCGTCGTCCACAAAGTCTCGCAGCAGTTGCATGGCGTGATGGACTCCGCCAAAAGTTATCTGACCGCCGCGATCGCCGACAACCGCACGCACATGGCGGCGATCGATGGCGTTGCCGAACGCAGCGAGCAGGGCGTCGATCCGAAGATCCTGATCGAGAACCTGGTCAGCGAGCTCGCCCAGGCGACCGCGCGTGCTGCGAAACTCGAAGTGAGCTTTGCCGAAAAGTCACGCGAGCTCGACACCATCAGGGACTCGCTCAACAAGTCCGAGCAGCGCGCGCGCACCGACACGCTGACCGGATTGCCGAACCGCCGCGCGCTCGAAGAGTTCTTCCGCCACGCGCAGATCGAGGCGATGGAGCGCGACGAGCCGCTCAGCATTCTCCTGATCGACGTCGACCACTTCAAGAAGTTCAACGACAATTACGGCCATGGCGTCGGCGATCAGGTGCTTCGCCTTGTCGCCAAAGCCTTGCGCGAGCGCGTCCGCGACAACGATCTTCCGGCGCGCTATGGCGGCGAGGAACTGATCGCGGTGCTGCCGCAGACCGACCTCGAAGGTTGCACTGTCATCGCGGAGCGGATCCGACGCACCATCGCCGACTGTCAGTTCACGCGTCGCTCGACCGGCGAGGTGTTGCCGCAGATCACGGTGTCGATCGGCGTCGGCCAGTTCCAGTTCGGCGAATCGATGGCTGATCTCATCGACCGTTGCGACCGCGCGCTGTATCTCGCCAAGAAGCTCGGTCGCAACCGCGTCGTCACCGAGCTCGAGCTCGACCGCAAGCTCGCGGTCGGCTGATTGCGGGCCGCGGCCGCAGCGCCCTATCCGGCGCGCACCACGCCGCTCCTGTCGTCAGCGAAATCCGCGAAGCCATGTGCAACCACCGTGTTGCGGCCGCGATGCTTGGCCGCATAGAGCGCGGCGTCGGCGGCTTCGATCAGGTCGGAGGGCATCAGCGATTCGTTCGGCCGCGTCGAGGCGACGCCGACGCTCACGGTGACGCATTGATGCGCCGAGGTCGCATGCGGCAGCTCGAGCTCCAGCACCGCGGCGCGCACCTGCTCGCCGATCGCGAGCGCCTCTCTGGCACCCATGCCCGGCAACAACAGGCAGAACTCCTCACCGCCATAGCGGCCGGCGAAAGCCGTCATCGCGCCGGCGATCTGCGACAGCGTCTCGCCGAGACGTGACAGGCAGGCGTCACCCTCGGGGTGACCATAGGTGTCGTTGTAGAGCTTGAAGTGGTCGACATCGATCATCAGCAGCGACAGCTCGGTGCCGGCCTGCTGCGCGCGGCTCCATTCGACGTCGATGCGGTTCTGGAAGCCGCGGCGGTTGGCGAGGCCTGAGAGCATGTCGATCGACGCCATCACCGTCAGCCGGTCATTCGCGGCGACCAGCTCGCGCTCGCGCTGGCCAAGCTTGGCGGCCATCGCATTGAAGGACTTTGCCAGCGGCACGAACTCCGACGGCAGATGCTTGGTGGTGACGCGCGCCGACCAGTGGCCATGGCCGAAGCGCTTGGCGGTCGCGGCGAGCATGCTGACGGGCTTCACGATCAGCTTCTCGGCGGCGATCAGCGCGCCGAGCAGCACGATCAGGCACACGAGGCCGGCCTGCAGATAGGCGTTGCGGATCTCGCGGTCGATGGCGGCGGTGACGCGGGTCTCATCGATGCTGACGATCAGCCGCGATCCGGTGTCGGCGATCCGGGTGAAGGTGATCGCGCGCTTGGATCCATCCGCCGCCGTGAAGCCCATCGTCTCGGTCGGCTTCCCCGAACTCAGCGCGGTCTCGGCAACGGCCGACAACAACGGCACGCTGTCGAGCGGCCGGCCGATCAGCTCGGTGCGGTCGACGGGCGCTGCCAGCACGGTTCCTTCGCTGTCGACCAGCACCGCCGTGATGCCGGGGCGGCCGCCAAGATTGTTCATGATCTTGGACATCCATTCCAGGTTCACGCTCGCCAGCATCACCGCGTCCGGCTCGCCGGTGATGGCGCCGACCGGATAGGCGGCCATGACGATCGGCACGTGCGACGGTTTCGACAGCAGGTAGTCGCTGAACACGAAATCGCGTGATTCCTGGGCGCCACGGAAATACGGCCGGTCGCTGAAATCGAGCCCGACATATTGGTTGTTGGTCGAGCACTGGATGCGGCCGTCGCGGCCGGCGATCATCAGGGTGCGGATCCAGGGCAGGGTCGCCGGCAGGCTGGCGCGCATCATGTCGCAACTGCGGCTCACGCCGGTGCTCGACGCCCGGACATAGGCGGTCGACTTCAGCACCGTCTCCACCGACATGATGACCTCGCGCTGCATGTCGGCGCTTTGCCGGGCGAGGCCGAAGAATTCCTCCGATGCGAGCGCGATCTGCCTCGTCCTGGCGCTTTCCAGGGAGCGCGCGCGTTCCAGCATCAGCGGCGCCACCAGGATCAGGGCGAGCAGCGCCAGCCGGGCGCGGATCCCCATCAGCCGGTTCAGCTTCACTCTATTGCGATTGAAGCGGATGCTTGGCATTTCTTTCCCCTACCCCGGCCGTGCAGGGTAAGGAGAAGGGCTCAAGAACCCTTTCTCGAACTCTGTAAAATTGCAGCCAAACCCGCAAATCTAACGACCGACGGACGCCATCGTGCCTGAATTGAACGCCTCATCCCCGTCCTCGCCGTCTGCGCTCGCCGCCGTCGAGCAGGAGATTCTGCGCGCCTGCCGCGATGCCGAGCGCGATCGCGCCTCGGTCACGCTGATCGCCGTGTCGAAGACCTTCGATGCCGAGGCAATCGAGCCGGTGATCGCGGCCGGACAGCGCGTGTTCGGTGAAAATCGCGTTCAGGAAGCCAAAGCCAAGTGGCCGCCACTGATGGCCGCGCATCCGGGACTCGCACTGCACCTGATCGGGCCGCTACAATCCAACAAGGCCAAGGAGGCGGTGGCGCTGTTCGAGGCCATCCATTCGGTGGACCGGCCAAGCCTGTGCGCGGCGCTCGCCAAGGAGATTTCCGCCCAGGGCCGTCATCCGCAGCTGTTCGTCCAGATCAATACCGGCGAGGAACCGCAGAAGGCGGGAATCGCGCCCGGCGACGCCGACGCCTTCATCGCCGCCTGCCGCAAGGACTACGGGCTCGTGATTTCAGGGCTGATGTGCATTCCGCCGGTAGAGGACGCGCCCGGTCCGCATTTCGCGCTGACCGCCAAGATCGCCGCCCGCAATGGCCTTGCGCATCTGTCGATGGGCATGAGCGCCGATTTCGCCACCGCCATCCAGTTCGGCGCCACGCATGTCCGTGTTGGCTCGGCGATCTTCGGGCATCGCTGAAGGGGGGCGCAATCGCGGTCGGCCCCTACTCGAACCGCACCGATACCTGCCCCAGATCGCCGAAATCGGCCTCCATGTGGTCCCCGCTGCCGATCGGCAGCGGCGCATGACAGGTGCCGGTCGTGACCACCTGCCCTGCCCGCGCGGGCACGCCAAGCGCGCTGAGCTCGTTGACCAGCCAGGCCAGCGCTATCAGCGGATCACCAAGCACGTTGCGGCCGTGGCCGATGAAGGTCTCGCCACGCAGCGCGATGCGCGGCCGCTCCGCGATCAGGTCGCGGCTGCGCCAGTCGGCGGTGGTGGCCTCGCCCAGCACGAACAGATGCGCGCAGGCATTGTCGGCGATCAGTTGCGCCTCGCCGGCGCTGACGAAGTCGGCGAACCGCGAATCCGGGATCTCGATCGCGGGATGCAGGGTGTCGACCGCGGCCAGCACCTCTGCGACGTCATAGGGTGTCGGCCGCGGCAGCAGGTCCGCTCCCAGGCGGAACGCGAACTCCGGCTCCGCGACCCGCATCGCGTTACCGGCCATCGCTGCGGTGCCACCCGCCGGCAACACCGTCTCGGCCAGGATCCGCCCGGCCATCGGACCGGCGACATTGATATGGCGCTGGCCGGCCTCGCTGGTCGCCGCAATTTTCCAGCCAAATAGTGGCTTGGGCGAGTGGCGCTCGAGTTCGGCCTGGATGGCATAGCCCTCGGCGCGGTCCCTTGGACGCAACTCCGGCGGCAGCGCCGCCAGCTTCCGGCCTTCGTTCCAATGCTGACGCAGAAGGCCCGCGGCGCTGGCTGGCTGATCCGGTGCGCGCATGCCGTCCTCCCCTTCTCTTGTTATTGGATGACGATCCTGGTCCGCGGGCCGATCCTTTGCAACAGACGCAGCATCGCTGGGCGGGTCATGGCCACGCAGCCTGCGGTCGGGCCGAAGTTCGGCCGCGCCAGATGCAGGAACACGGCACTGCCGCGGCCCGCGATCCGCGGCCGCGTGTTGTGGTCGATCTCGATGATGAAATCGTACAGATGGTCCTGGCGCGCCAGCCGGTCTCCGGGCCGGTCGCCGCGCAGCCGGATCGCCTGGTTGTAATGCCGGTCGGCCGGGTCCTCGCACCAGGCATCCTCCGGACCGATCGGCCGAACCGGCAGGACCGTGTGTGGGCGGGGGTGACGGTCGGCCCGCCACCACAGCCGCCGCGGCCGGAACACGCCTCGTGGCGTACCACCATCGCCTTCGCGCTTGTTGGCCAGGATGCCGCCGCGGCCGAGCGCCACCGGGATGACCTGGCCCCAGACATGGAGCCAGCCGCGCTGCCGCAACCCGGCTTTGGTGCGAATCGAGATCCGCGATGCTGGCATGCCAAGCTTCACCTTCGATAACGACATGAAACAACGTGCCTTTTCATTGCCATGGATTGCCCGGTAATTGCCTTAATGTCGGCAAATGGTCCGCCGCGAGGGTCGAACAGGACAATCATCTCAATCCCTGCCCAATTCTGAAGTAGAGTCCGGGCGCTTGTGAATCGGTAACAGCCCCCTACTTCAAGACGGAACAGGGCTGATGAGCCTGTTTGCCCACCGTTTGACGGCGCCACCCATCCGATCCCGCCGGCGCCACCTAGAGGATTGTACAATGGCCAATGCCCGCAAGATCCTGATCGTGGATGACGACACCGATCTGCGCGATGCCCTGATGGAGCAGCTCTCGCTGCATGACGAGTTCGAAGCCCAGGCCGTCGATACCGGCGCCAAAGGCGCCACCGCCGCAAAGGCCAATTCACCCGACCTGGTTCTGATGGACGTTGGCCTGCCCGACACCGATGGCCGCGAAGTGGTGCGGTCCCTGCGCAAGGGCGGCTTCAAGGCGCCGATCATCATGCTGACCGGGCACGATACCGATTCCGATACGATTCTCGGGCTCGAATCCGGCGCCAACGACTATGTCGCCAAGCCCTTCCGCTTCGCCGTGCTGCTGGCCCGCATCCGCGCCCAGCTTCGCCAGCACGAGGCCAGCGAGGACGCGGTGTTCTCGGTCGGCCCCTACAGCTTCCGGCCGGGCTCGAAGATGCTGACGGGCGCCAACGCCCGCAAGGTCCGCCTGACGGAGAAGGAAACGGCGATCCTGCGCTTCCTGTACCGCGCCGGCCAGCAGCCGGTGTCACGCGAGACCCTGCTCCAGGAGGTCTGGGGCTACAATTCCGGCGTCACCACCCACACGCTGGAAACGCACATTTACCGTCTGCGGCAGAAGATCGAGAAAGATGCCGCGAATCCAGAGATTCTGGTGACGGAGGCCGGTGGCTACAAGTTGGTACCGTGATAGGTTCGGGGATGGCGGTTTCGCCATTTATGATATTGGTTCCATTCCGCCTTCCCCGGGCCCTTGATGTCGATCGAAGACGATATTGCGCTATTGGAGCGCGTCCCAACATTGCGCCTGCTGGGAAGCGACTCGCTTCGCATGATCGCCATCGGCTCCGAGCAGCGTAACATCCAGAGCGGCGAGACCCTGTTCCGCGAAGGTGACACCGCCGATTGCGGCTATGTCGTCCAGCGTGGGTCATTGCGCATCAGCGACGAGGTCGGTGCCGAGATCGTCGCCACGCCGACCATGCTGATCGGCGAGCTGGCGCTGCTGGTCGAGATGCGGCGCCCGGCGACCGCGACGGCCCTGGAATATTCGACCGTGGTGCGGATTTCGCGCAGCCTGTTTCAGCGTGTGCTCGAGAGCGACGCCATGGCTGCGCGCCGGCTGCGCGACGAGTTCGCCCACCGCGCCAGCCGAATCGCCAATGACATCATGGCGGCCGGGACCAAGCTGACGTCGTGATCTTCGTGACCGGGCGGGTCAGCTTCGCTTTCGCTACGACACGTCCAGCGTCACCGTGACCGGCACATGATCCGACGGCCGCTCCCAGCTGCGGGCGTCGCGCAGGATCCTGAAGTCGCTGACCCGGTCCTTCAGTGCGCGTGACACCCAGATGTGGTCGAGCCTTCGGCCGCGATCACCGACGGTCCAGTCGGCGGCACGATAGCTCCACCAGGTGTAGACCTTCTCCGACATCGGGATGCGCTCGCGGGCGACGTCGACCCATTCGCCATGGGCCTGCGCCGCCAACAGCTTCTCGCATTCGACCGGCGTGTGCGACACCACCTTCAGGAGCTGTTTGTGCGACCAGACATCGTGTTCATGCGGCGCGACGTTGAGATCGCCGACCAGGATGTGCCGGTCGTCGCCGCGCGGATGCAGCGGCTCGCACGCCTTCATCTCGTCGAGGAATTGCAGCTTGTGCTCGAATTTCGGGTTGAGCGCGGGGTCGGGAATGTCGCCGCCTGCGGGCACGTAGAAATTGTGCAGCACCAGCGGCTGCGCGAGCTGCGCCTTCTCGCCGAACGCCACCGTGATGTGGCGCGAATCCACCTTGTCGCAGAAGGTGCGGACGTTGGTCTCCTCGAACGGCCATTTCGAGATCACGGCGACGCCGTGATAGCCCTTCTGCCCGTTCAGCGCGACGTGCTCATAGCCGAGCCGCTTGAAACGCTTCAGCGGGAAGGCGTCGTCGATGCACTTGGTCTCCTGCAGGCACAGCACATCGGGCCTGACCTGCTTGATGAGCTTGGCGACGAGGTCGATGCGCAGGCGCACCGAATTGATGTTCCAGGTGGTCAGGACGAGACGCATGAGACCCGCGTCATATCATGAAATGCGTTGATGTCGGCGATTCCGCTCCGCTTCTGACGCATCGGAATGACCGCGTTGGCTGGCCTTATCCCCAGCCATGTCGGACGGTGCCTGATCAGCGCCGCTTGCTCTCGATGACGTCCCATACGCGGGCGGCGATGTCGGGGCCCCCGAGCCGCGAGATCGCGCGGATGCCGGTCGGCGACGTCACGTTGATCTCGGTGAGGTTGCCATCGATGACGTCGATGCCGACCAGCAGCAGGCCGCGCGCGCGCAATTCAGGACCCAGCGTGTCGCAGATCTCGCGCTCACGGGCGCTGAGATCGGTGGCCTGCGCGGCGCCGCCGCGCACCATGTTGGAGCGCAGATCGTCCGCCGCCGGCACGCGGTTGACGGCGCCGGCGAACTCGCCGTCGACCAGGATGATGCGCTTGTCGCCATGCTTCACCTCGGGGAGGAAGCGCTGGATCACCCAGGGCTCCTTGAACGTCACCGAGAACATGTCGAACAGCGAGCCGAAATTCATGTCCTGCGGCATGACGCGGAACACTGCCGCGCCGCCATGGCCATGCAGCGGCTTCATCACGACAGCGCCGTGCTGATCGCGGAAGGCGTTGATCTCGTCGAGATCGCGCGAGATCAAGGTCGGCGGCATCAATTGCGGGAAATTCATCACGAACAGCTTTTCCGGCGCGTTGCGCACGCTGGCGGGATCGTTGATCACGAGCGTCTTCGGATGGATGCGCTCGAGGAAATGCGTCGAGGTGATGTAGGCGAGATCGAACGGCGGATCCTGGCGCAGCAGCACGACGTCGAACGAGGTCAGCGCCGTCGGCTTGGGCTCGCCGAGCGTGAAGTGGTCGCCGACCTGGTCGCGCACGGTCAGCGCCTGCACCGGCGCGTACAGCTCCTCGCCGCGCAGCGACAGCTTGTCGGGCGTGTAGTAGCACAGGCCATGTCCGCGCCGCTGTGCTTCGAGCAGCATCGCAAAGGTCGAGTCGCCGCGGATGTTGATGCGCGCGATCGGATCCATCTGGACGGCGACATTCAGTTTCATGGGCAGGTCCCTGCTCTCTGCAGTCAGTTCATGTCAGGTGCTGGCGTCGAAGGCCGCCATCAGATGGCGCGGCAGGCTGCGCGGCGCAACCAGAATCGCATCGAAGCGCAGCTCGAATTCGGCATGGTCCGGATGCGCCATCAACCAGGCCTGCGCGGCATCGATGATGCGCTGCTGCTGGCGAGGCGTCACGGCATAGGCCGCATCGTCGAGCGAGGCGCGCGCCTTGACCTCGACGAAGGCGACCAGGCTGCGCTTGCGTACTATGATGTCGATCTCGCCATGGGGCGTGCGGAAGCGTTTGGCGAGGATGCGGTAGCCCTTGGCGATCAGCAGCGCTGCGGCACGGGCTTCCGCCGACAATCCAGTGCGGAAGGCGGCGACGCGCTCGGGTGCCGCCGTCTTCGCCGGCTTGTCTGGGGAGGCACGCTCAGTCTTTGCCATCGGCCTCCCCCGACCGCGCGCCCTTCGAGAGCTCGAGCGCGCGCGCATACACCTCGCGTCGCGGCCGGCGCGACAGCTCGACGGCATGCATCACGGCGTCCTTGACGCTCGATCGCTGCAACAGATCCCTGAGCACGGCGTCCAGTGCGTCCTGGGTCAGCACCTCGGCATCGCGCGGCGGTGGACCGATCACCAGCACGAATTCGCCGCGCGTTTCGAGATCGCCGGCCCGTGCAGCGAGATCGCCGATTGCTCCGCGCAGCACCTCCTCGTGCAGCTTGGTGAGCTCGCGGCAGATCGCGGCCTGACGCCCAGCCATGGCATCGGCGAGATCGGCCAGCGTCTCCTGCACCCGGCTGCCCGCCTCGAACAGAACCAGCGTCGCCTCGATCCGCGCGAGCTCGGACAGCCGCGTGCGCCGCGCCTGCTGCTTGGCCGGCAGGAATCCCTCGAAGAAGAAGCGGTCGGTCGGCAACGCCGCCACGCTCAGCGCCGCGAGCACGGCGGAAGGTCCCGGCAGCGCGGTGACGGCGTGTCCGGCCTCACAGGCCTCGCGCACCAGCTTGTAGCCGGGATCGGAGATCAGCGGCGTGCCGGCGTCCGACACCAGCGCGATGGCTGCCCCTCTGGCCAGACGTTGCAGGATCCGCGGCCTGACCGCTTCGGCATTGTGCTCATGATAGGCTGCGAGTTCCGCGCCCAGGCCGTAGCGCTCGGTCAGGCGCCGCGTGATTCGCGTGTCCTCGCAGAAGATGATGTCGGCGCCGGCCAGGGTTTCCAGTGCACGCAGCGTGATGTCGCCGAGATTGCCGATCGGCGTTGCCACCAGATGCAATCCAGGCCGTGCCTTGGGTGCCACGACGATTTGACCCGCCACCAGGTAGGTCGACGTGGTGGAAGATTTGCCGTCGTCTGGCGACGTCTTGGGGATTGCCTTCGCGCCCATCGAGGTAATTTAAAGGGCATGCCGCGGGATTGCCACAGGGGAACAGCCGCGCAGCAATTTTGAAGTTCCGATCGGCATGGGCGCGTGGCCGTTCATCGAACCTTCAAGTCCGAAACTGCACGTCAATGGGGATGTGTACGAGCAGGGGATAGGCCGTGCAAAACGTCGAATTGATCGGCTTTGTGGCGGTGACAGCCTTTTGTTTTGCTTAACTATTCGTCGACAATATGAGTGAATCAGCACGGCTTGGCGGACGTGCGTTTGGGGAACTTCTGGCCGGTCTTGGCCGAACGAAGAGATGCCATGGTGGGCCCGCGTCATCCCAACTCTCTCGGTCCGGGACCCCATGGGGTCGCCCGGCGAACGGCGCTGGGCCTGATCGTCGGCGCGCCGCTGCTGTCGGCGTGCTCCAACGTCCAGCAGGGCTTCAATCCGTTCGAGCAGCCGACGGCGCCGGCGGGACCGCCGCAGCAGCCGGCGGTTGCCGGTAACGGCCAGGTGAAGGTCGGGCTGATTCTGCCGCTGTCGGCGTCGGGCAATGCCGGCGTGGCTGCGCAATCGATGAAGAACGCGGCCGAGATGGCGCTCGCCGAGTTTCAGAACCCCAACATCCAGCTCCTGATCAAGGACGACGCCGGCAGCCCGCAAGGGGCGCAGCAGGGTGCGCAACAGGCCTGCGATGAAGGCGCCGAGATCATTCTCGGCCCGCTGTTCGCGGGCTCGGTACCGGCGACCGCCCAGGTGGCGCGCGCGCGCAACATCTCGGTCATCGCCTTCTCGACCGATTCGAGCGTGGCGGGGCGCGGCGTCTATCTGCTCAGCTTCCTGCCGGAGTCCGACGCCAGCCGCATCGTCGAATATTCCGCCAGCGTCGGCAAACGCTCGTTCGCGGCGCTGCTGCCCGACAATGCCTATGGAACCGTCGTCGAGGGTGCGTTCAAGACCGCGGTCAGCCGCCGCGGCGGACGCATCGTGGCGTTCGAGAAATATTCCGGCGACCGCGCCGGGTCTGCGCGCACGGTGGCGCAGGCGCTCGGCGGTGCCGATGCGCTGCTGCTGGCCGACGACGGCGAATCGGTCGCGGCAACCGCCGATGCGCTGACCGCGGCCGGCGCCAATCTGCGCAACATTCAGTTGCTCGGCACCGGGTTGTGGGACAATCCGCGCGTCTATGCCAGCGCCAGCCTGCAGGGTGGCCTCTATGCTGCGCCGGATCCCTCCGGCTTCCGCGCCTTCGCCGGTCGCTACCGGACGCGGTTCGGCGGCGATCCCGTGCGCACGGCAACCCTCGCCTACGATGCGGTGGCGCTCGTGGCCGCGTTGGCGCGCACCCAGGGCAACCAGCGCTTCGCGCCCGATGTCCTGACCAATGCATCGGGCTTTGCCGGCATCGATGGGCTGTTCCGGTTCCGCAGCGACGGCACCAATGAGCGCGGGCTTGCCGTGATGCGCGTCGGTTCGGGTGGCGGACAGACGGTCGCCGGCGCGCCGAAGAGCTTCAGCGCGACGTGAGTCGCAGCATCCTTCAGGCGGCGAGATCGGCGACGACCGCGTCGAGCACCGGAAAGCCATCCTGAGTCACGCGCAGCCGTCCATCCGGATCGACCGCGATGGCGCCCTCCTCGCGCAGCAGCGCGATGCGGCGCGGATCGAGCGCACGGCCGGAGATCGCGGCATACCGCCTGGGGTCGATGCCTTCGGCCAAACGCAGCCCCATCAGCAGGAATTCGTCGGCGCGCTCCTCGCGGTTGAGCTCGTCGTCGGTCATCACACCATGACCGTTGGACTCCACCCGCATCAGCCAGGCCTCCGGCCGCTTGTCGGTCGCGGTCGCATGCCTGATGCCGCCGATGTCGAGACGACCATGGGCGCCGGGGCCGATGCCGGCATATTCGTGGCCGCGCCAATAGATCAGATTGTGCCGGCACTCCGCGCCCGGGCGGGCATGATTGGAGATCTCATAGGCCGGCAGTCCGTGACGGCCACAGATCTCCTGCGTGACGTCGTACAAGGTGCGGGCCAGGCCTTCATCCGGCGTCGTCAGCTTGCCTGCGGCGTGCAGGCCGAAGAACGGCGTGCCTTCCTCGATCGTCAGTTGATACAGCGACAGGTGCTCAGCCGCCTCACCGATCGCGCGCGTCAGCTCCTCGGTCCACATCGCCGGCGTCTGGTCGGGCCGGGCGTAGATCAGATCGAACGAATAACGCTCGAACGCATTGCGCGCGATCGCCACCGCCTTCATCGCCTCCTCGGCGGTGTGCAGGCGTCCCAGCATCTTGAGCGACGCATCGTCCATCGCCTGGACGCCGAGCGAGACCCGGTTGACGCCGGCGGCGCGGTAGCCGGCAAAGCGTGTCGCCTCGACGCTGGTCGGATTGGCTTCGAGTGACACCTCGACATTGCCAGCGACGTGCCAGTGCTTGCCGATCGCGTCGAGAATGGCGCCGACCGTCTGCGGCTGCATCAGCGACGGCGTGCCGCCGCCGAGAAAGATCGACGTGACGGTGCGCGGCCCGATGCGGGCGGCCGTGGTCGCGATCTCCTGCGCAAAGGCGCGGGCGAAGCGGTCCTGATCGATGGCGGCATGCCGGACATGGCTGTTGAAGTCGCAATACGGACATTTCGACAGGCAGAACGGCCAGTGCACATAGACGCCGAACGCTTCGCTGTCAGCGCTGGTCAAGGCAGATCTCCGCGAGCTTCACGAAGGCGCGCGCCCGGTGCGACAGGCCGAGCCCGAGCGGCGGCAGGCCATGCTTCTCGATGCTGGTCATCTCGCCGAAGGTCCGGTCGTGGCCCTCGGGCAGGAACATCGGGTCGTAGCCGAAGCCCGCCGTGCCGCGCGGCGGCCAGACCAGGGTGCCGTCGACCCGCGCCTCGACCTCCTCGACATGACCGTCCGGCCACGCCACGCACAGCGCCGAGACGAAATGCGCGGTGCGCTTGTCGGCACTCATCGCGCCCCGCTCCTGCAGCAGGCGCTCGATCCGCGCCATCGCGCTGGTGAAATCCTTGTCCGGTCCGGCCCAGCGCGCCGAATAGATCCCCGGCGCCCCATCGAGCGCATGAACCACGATACCGGAATCGTCGGCAAAGGCAGGAAGCTGCGCGGCCTTGGCCGCGGCGACCGCCTTGATGCGGGCGTTGGCCTGGAAGGTCTCGCCGGTCTCGTCCGGCTCGTCCAGGCCGAGATCGCCGGCCGACACCGCCTCGACGCCATGGGGGGCGAGCAGCTCGCGCATCTCGGCAAGCTTGCCGGGATTGTGGGTCGCGATGACGAGGCGCCCCGTGAGCTTGCGATGACCGCTACTCACGCGACCGCCATCTTCTGCAGGTCGACCAGTCGCGCCACGCCCTTGCGGGCCAGTGCCATCAGCGCCAGGAGCTCGGCCTCGGTGAACGGCGTCTTCTCCGCCGTGCCCTGCACCTCGATGATGCGGCCGTCGCCGGTCATGACGAAATTGGCGTCGGTCTCCGCCTCGGAATCCTCGGCGTAGTCGAGATCCAGCACCGGCGTGCCGTTGTAGATGCCGCAGGAGATCGCGGCGACGTTGGCGCGCAGCACCTCGGTCTTGATCATGTTGCGCGACTTCATCCACTTGATGCAGTCAGCCAGCGCCACCCAGGCGCCGGTGATCGACGCCGTGCGCGTGCCGCCGTCGGCCTGCAGCACGTCGCAATCGACCGTGATCTGGCGCTCGCCGAGCGCTTCCAGGTCGATCGCGGTGCGCAGCGAGCGGCCGATCAGACGCTGGATCTCGACGGTGCGACCGGTCTGCTTGCCGGCGGAGGCCTCGCGCCGGGTCCGTTCCAGCGTGGCGCGCGGCAGCATGCCGTATTCAGCCGTGATCCAGCCGCGCCCCTGGCCCTTGAGCCAGGGCGGCAGCCGGTCCTCCAGCGTGGCGGTGACCAGCACATGGGTGTCGCCGAACTTCACCAGGCAGGAGCCCTCGGCGTATTTGACGACGCCGCGTTCCAGGCTCACGGCCCGCAGTTCATCCGGTGCACGGCGGCTCGGCCGCATGATTCTCTCCGTGAAAGCGCGCGAAAGACCGACTTTGACCGGCCTTGTAGGAGCCGCGACCGGCAGCGGCAAGGGCTTATCAAGGGATTATCATGGCCTCGTCGCGCCCGAGAGCACGCGACGACCGGCTTGCCACCGAGCCGCCGCATGGACACATTATAGGCAGCTGCGAGGAGAGCATCTGGTGGCCCACCACGATCCGATCAACCTGATGACACCGCCGGCCGGTCTGGCGCAGCTCAACGAGCGCTCGCGCGAGATCTTCCGGCAGATCGTCGAAAGCTATCTGGCGACCGGCGAGCCGGTCGGCTCGCGCAACATTTCGCGGCTGATCGCGGTTCCGCTGTCGCCGGCCTCGGTGCGCAACGTCATGGCCGATCTCGAGCAGCTCGGCCTGATCTACGCGCCGCACACCTCGGCCGGCCGGCTGCCGACCGAGGCCGGCCTGCGTTTCTTCGTGGACGCCCTGATGCAGGTCGGCGACATGACCGAGGCTGAGCAGCAATCGATCCAGAGCCAGCTCGCCGCGGTCGGGCGGGCGCAATCGGTCGAGGCCGCTCTGGACGAGGCGCTGACCCGGCTGTCGGGTCTGACCCGTGCCGCTGCCGTGGTGCTGACCGCAAAATCCAACACTCGGCTGAAGCACATCGAGTTCGTGCGGCTCGAGCCCGAGCGTGCGCTGGTCGTGCTGGTGGGCGAGGACGGGCAGGTCGAGAACCGGGTTCTGGTTCTGCCGCCGGGCGTGCCGTCCTCGGCGCTGACCGAGGCGTCGAATTTCCTCAATGCCCGCATCAGAGGCCGGACGCTGGCGGAAGCACGGCTCGAGCTCGAGACGGCGCTGGCGCATGATCGCGCCGAGCTCGACCTGCTGACGCAGAAGGTGATCGCCGCCGGTGTCGCGAGCTGGTCCGGAGGGGACAGCGACGAGCGGCAGCTCATCGTGCGCGGCCACGCCAACCTGCTCGAGGACCTGCATGCGCTCGAAGATCTCGAGCGCGTGCGGCGGCTGTTCGACGATCTCGAGACCAAGCGCGGCGTCGTCGATCTGCTTGGACGGGCAGAGAACGCGGAAGGTGTCCGCATCTTCATCGGCTCGGAGAACAAGCTGTTCTCGCTGTCGGGCTCGTCGACGATCGTATCGCCCTATTCCGACGCCACGGGTCGCATCGTCGGCGTGCTTGGCGTCATCGGTCCGACCCGGCTCAACTATGCCCGGGTGATCCCGACGGTCGATTATGCCGCGCGTCTGGTCAGCCGGCTGCTGGGTGGCTGACGCGTGACATGATTAACCCGCGGACAGCGCCTCCGGGCGCGATGGTCAGGCTGCGCTTGATTTTCGACGCTCAAAGCACGATATCCCGCCCCATACCCCCAAAACCCGTCAGCCGAACTTGCGAGTCTGTCCATGACCGATCCCGACCTGCATAAGAATGATCCGGAAAACCCGGCGCAGGCCAGCGACCCCGTCGTCTCCAAGCCCTACATCATGCCCGACGATCCTGAGACCGGCTCGGCCGAGGCCCTTGCCAAGGAGGCGGCCGACGCGCGCGACAAGATGCTGCGCACGCTGGCGGAGATGGAGAACCTGCGCAAGCGGACGGCCCGTGAAGTCGCCGATGCACGCATGTACGGCATTACCGGCTTCGCGCGCGACGTGCTCGACATCGCCGACAATCTGCAGCGCGCGCTCGATGCCGTGCCGGCCGAGACACGCGCCAATGCCGATGCAGGCCTCAAATCGTTGATCGAGGGCGTCGAGCTCACCGAGCGCTCGCTGCTCAACACGCTGGAGAAGAACGGCGTCAAGAAGTTCGATCCGACGGGACAGAAGTTCGACCCCAACTTCCAGCAGGCGATGTACGAGGTCCCGGATTCGTCGGTGCCGTCGGGCACCGTGGTGCAGGTCGTGCAGGCCGGCTTCATGATCGGCGAGCGCATCCTGCGTCCCGCGCTGGTCGGCGTGTCCAAGGGTGGCGCGAAGGCGGCGCCCGCGCCGAGCAACGATCAGTCGAACAGCGCCGCGTGACGGCGAGCATAGGCAGGTCTTCTCCTGCCGTCCTGTCAGTCCAACGAAGAAGCCACGGGCGGTGATGCCCGTGGCTTCTTGTTTGTCGGCGCGAGTTTGTAGTTCGTGTCGCGGCAAGTGGACCGCGGCCGATGAGACCGCGGCGTCCGGATACCGAGTTGGGCTCAGCCTCTCGGCTGGATGCCGTCGCGGACGGCGCGGAAGCGCGGGAAGGCTACCGACCACTGATCGCGCGGCGCGCTGCCGATGATCCGCAGTGTATTCGGCCCGCCGAAGCGCAGCCATTGCACCACGGTCACCGGCGTATTGTCCTTGCCGCTGGTGGCTTCGAGCCGGGTCTCGTAGGCCGGCTGGCCGTCGATGCGGATCGGCTCGGACATCGTGATGCGCGCTTCGCGGACGCCCGGAATGGTGGTGGCCGCCTGCTGGGCGACACGCGCGCGGTCGCCCGCCTCCGGGGCCACCCCGGCCACGAGCCCGATCACCACGAAGGGCGCGGCTTCGAAGCCCTTGTCCTCTTCGCC
This sequence comes from Bradyrhizobium sp. SZCCHNR2028, assembly GCF_032380995.1. NCBI lineage: Bacteria > Pseudomonadati > Pseudomonadota > Alphaproteobacteria > Hyphomicrobiales > Nitrobacteraceae > Bradyrhizobium > Bradyrhizobium sp. SZCCHNR2028. Next base: position 60,509 of record NZ_JAUHJF010000022.1, read on the forward strand.
GTCGGCCAGGATCAAGGCACCCGGCCCGAGCGTGCGGATGGTCTTGAACCCGGAGAGCTCGGTCACCTTGAACGGCATCATCGCGAGCTGCTCGTCGACGGGAACGTCCTTGCGGACGACGGCGGAGGCGAACATCTGACGCACGGCATCGTCGGTGTAGATCCGGCTCGCGGTCTCCGGGATCTGCACGGCCACGTAGCCGGAGAAGCCGTTGCCGGGCAGGATCATCGAGTAGCGCCGCACCGGCGTGGCGCCATCCCGACCGTTCTCAACCGTGTAGTAGGCGGTGCCGGCGGCGGTCTCGATGCTCTCCGGCTTGACGCTGCCGGTCCCGGCGGGATTGGCGGTAAACGCATTCTTCACCTCGCCATAGGCGGCCGCCGGCAGTTCGGTCAGCAGCACCTTGACGCTCTGGTCCTCGGTTTCGAAGCCGGAAAACGTCTTGGCCTTGGCGAGCCCCACCAGCGGCGCGAGCCCGATGCGGACGCCGGGCGGAAATATGGCTTCGGCGGCCATGGCGGAGTGCAGCAGCGACATCAGCAGGGTAGCCGCGGCGAAGAATCGAACGATCATCATCAAACATTGCCTCGTTGACCGAGGCCTCGCGCCGAGGCGGTCGGGGGTCCTCGCCAGCGTGGTCTTCGGCGGCACGCTTTTAGCGGCTTTGCGCCCCCCGCAACAGGCCGGGCGCGCGGTTTTGATCGCCTGCGGCGATCAGCGCGCCCTGCGGGTCGCATTTCCCAGGTCATTTCGCCTCGAAAGGCGGGCTGATGACGGTGCCGTGCTAGCCGCGCTTCAGGATTTCGACGCCATCGACGGTCTGCACCAGCACATAGGGCGCGAGCAGAGCCCTGATCTCGGGGTCGGAACGCGCCCAGTCGCCCCAGTCGCTGTTCTGATTGTCGATCAGGACGACGTCGGGCGGTTGCCTCCGGAAGTCGGCGATGATCCCGGCGCGTTCACGTTCCACATAGGGCGCGAGCCTCTGCGCAGTTTGTGAATCGATGGTTCCGTCTTGTTGCGACCGGCGAACGATTTCCCGGACCCAGAACGCCTCCTGGCGCGAGATCCAGGTGCCATCAAGGGTCCGCACCATGGGGTGCCCGATGACCGCCGCCGCGCTGAGCACCAGCATGCTCGGGCGCGGCCCGAGCCGGGCCACCTGGGCTTCGATCTGCTGGACGTCGACACTACCATTGAACCAGAAGCAGGTCTGCACGAAGAGCACGGCGCCGGCGAGAGCGGTGGCGACACGCGGCCAGCGTCGCGCGTCGCGGCTGGCGTCGATCGCCGACACGGCAAGGCCGGCGGCAAGCAGCGCCAGCGCCACCATCGGATAGGCATGGTAGCCCCAGCCCTTTTGCTGCGCGACGAATGACACCAGGAACCCGAGTGATGCGGCCAATGTGGTGAACGATGCGGCGTCGCGCTCGTGCTGCGCGCGCTGAAGAATGAGGATGATGACTGCTGCAGCCAGCCACAGGCCCATCGGCAGGGTCACGAGGATGGTCGGCACGGGCGCCTTCAGAAGCAGATAGACGTCGCGGACCAGCGGATAGATGACCGTGAAATATTCGGGAAAGAACAGGTAGATGCACGCCGCGTTGATCAGCACCAGGGCCGCGGCGATCCAGTTCTCCAGCGCGAACAGCACGCGCCAGTCGCGCGCCTGAGCCGCGGCGGCGAGTATGCAGAAGCCGACGCTGAAGGCGAAATAAGGCTTGAAGCTCATCGTGAGGCCGGCACTGAGCCCGGCGATGAGCATGGCCGCCGGGGCCACCCGCTCGCGCCTGGCGCGCAGGATGTACACCGCGATCGCCGGCAATATCGTGATCAGGGCCAGATGTTCCCGCTGGCCGAAATCATACATCGGCGCGATCAGAAGCAGGGCGGTCGTCCACGCCGCCAGCCTGCCGTCGGCGAGACGATGGCGCAGGGCCGATGTCCGCAGCAGCAGCCATACCAGCGTCAGGGATGCCGCGGTCAGCACGAAGATCAGGATATTCGTCGCCAGCTCGGGCCTGAGATGGATCGCACGCGCCAGCGCGACGGCCAGCAGATAGACCAACCCAGCCATCGGCGGGTTCGTCTCGAGGATGTCGACGTAGAGCCGCTGTCCATCGAGCATGCGCTCGCTGACGAGGAGCCACCAGCTGACATCGACATTGAGGGGAAGGACGTACCGCAGCCACGCCGCTGCAACCACGATGGCACAGATCAGCAGTCCTGGGAACGTGGCTTGGCCGGCTTCGCGCGCGCGCTGCGGAAAGCCCCAATCGGAGTCGATGACCATGCCTCATTCCCGTCCCAGGAGTGCGGCAGGCTAGGGCCCGTGGGTTAACAACGCATTTCGGTCATTGGGGCAGATCAGCGGTACCGGATTTGTCGCACTTGCCCGCGATCGCACCCTCCTATTTCGCACGGGGCCATTCGACGTGCCGGCAGGTGGATTCGCGCAGTCGTCTCCGGTCCGAGCCGCCGTTTCGCGTCGCCGCCAATTCCGATGGGCCGCTCTGATGTCTCCATGAGGTCGTTCGGCGACGGCCGTGATTTTCGTTGGGTCGAACCCCTGGTCCGGTCCTTGCGGGCCAGTCCCCCCCTCCTATATGACGCTCATCGTCGCAATATCGCGAGCATTTGATCTGAGGGGGTTTTGGATGGGGGCGCCGTCAGGGCCCCACCCAACCTGCCGCAAAAAGAAGGAATATGAGACCATGGGAAAGGTCATCGGGATCGATCTCGGCACCACGAATTCGTGCGTGGCCGTCATGGACGGCAAATCGTCGAAAGTCATCGAGAACGCCGAGGGCATGCGCACGACGCCGTCGATCGTCGCGTTCAGTGACGATGGCGAACGCCTGGTCGGCCAGCCGGCCAAGCGCCAGGCCGTGACCAACCCCGAACGCACCTTCTTCGCGGTCAAGCGACTGATCGGCCGCCGCTACGACGACCCGATGGTCGAGAAGGACAAGAAGCTCGTCCCCTACAAGATCGTCAAAGCCGGCAACGGCGACGCCTGGGTCGAGGCCGACGGCAAGACCTATTCGCCCTCGCAGGTCTCCGCCTTCATCCTGCAGAAGATGAAGGAGACCGCGGAAGCCCATCTCGGCCAGAAGGTCGACCAGGCCGTCATCACCGTCCCCGCCTACTTCAACGACGCCCAGCGCCAGGCCACCAAGGACGCGGGCAAGATCGCGGGCCTTGAGGTTCTGCGCATCATCAACGAGCCGACCGCGGCTGCGCTCGCCTACGGCCTCGACAAGACGAAGGCCGGCACCATCGCCGTGTACGACCTCGGCGGCGGCACCTTCGACGTCTCGATCCTGGAGATCGGCGACGGCGTGTTCGAGGTGAAGTCGACCAACGGCGACACCTTCCTCGGCGGTGAAGACTTCGACATGCGTCTGGTCAGCTACCTCGCCGACGAATTCCAGAAGGAGCAGGGCATCAACCTGCGCAACGACAAGCTCGCCCTGCAGCGCCTCAAGGAAGCTGCCGAGAAGGCCAAGATCGAGCTGTCGTCGACCACGCAGACCGAGATCAACCTGCCCTTCATCACCGCGGACCAGTCCGGTCCGAAGCATCTGACGATGAAGCTGACCCGCGCCAAGTTCGAGGCGCTGGTGGCCGACCTCGTCGAGAAGACCATCGAGCCGTGCCGCAAGGCGCTGAAGGATGCCGGCCTGACCGCCGGCGAGATCGGCGAAGTGGTGCTGGTCGGCGGCATGACCCGCATGCCGAAGATCCAGGAGATGGTGAAGCAGTTCTTCGGCAAGGAGCCGCATAAGGGCGTCAACCCCGACGAGGTGGTGGCGATCGGTGCGGCGATTCAGGCCGGCGTGCTGCAGGGCGACGTCAAGGACGTGCTGCTGCTCGACGTGACGCCGCTGTCCCTCGGCATCGAAACCTTGGGCGGCGTGTTCACCCGCATCATCGACCGCAACACCACGATCCCGACCAAGAAGAGCCAGGTGTTCTCGACCGCCGAGGACAATCAGAACGCGGTCACCATCCGGGTCTTCCAGGGTGAGCGCGAGATGGCGGCCGACAACAAGATGCTCGGTCAGTTCGACCTGATGGGCATTCCGCCGGCCCCGCGCGGCATGCCGCAGATCGAGGTGACGTTCGACATCGACGCGAACGGCATCGTCAACGTCTCGGCCAAGGACAAGGCCACCGGCAAGGAGCAGCAGATCCGCATTCAGGCCTCGGGTGGTCTGTCGGAAGCCGACATCGACAAGATGGTCAAGGACGCCGAGGCCAATGCCGCGGCGGACAAGAAGCGCCGCGAGGCGGTCGACGCCAAGAACCATGCGGACGCGCTGGTGCACTCCACCGAGAAGGCGCTGGCCGAGCATGGCTCGAAGGTCGCCGACACCGAGCGCCGCGCCATCGAGGATGCCGTCAGCGATCTCAAGGAAGCGCTGAAGGGCGACGATGCCGAGGCGATCAAGGCCAAGACCAACACGCTGGCCCAGGCGTCGATGAAGCTCGGCGAGGCCATGTACAAGCAGCAGGCCGAGACCGATGCGGCCCGCGACGCCGCCAAGGATGACGTGGTCGACGCGGAGTTCACCGAGGTCGACGACGACAAGAAGAAATCTGCTTAACTGAGGCAGAGGTAGTGACCATGACCCCCATGCCAAAGAGCGCACTTTGCGGCTCGTTGGATGGGGGTCATTTTCATTGACCGGAACGCGCGCGGCGATCGCGCCAGCCGTTCCTATTGGGCGAAGTTCGGGCGGGTTTGATTGATGTCCACCAAGCGCTGCTACTACGAGACCCTGGAAGTCGAGCGCGACGCCGACGAGACCAAGCTCAAGGCCGCCTTCCGCAAGCTGGCCATGAAGTGGCATCCGGACAAGAATCCGGGCGATGCCTCCAGCGAAGTGAAATTCAAGGAAATCAACGAGGCCTACGAGGTGCTGCGCGACGCCGACAAGCGCGCCGCCTACGACCGCTATGGCCACGCCGCCTTCGAGCAGGGCGGCATGGGCGGCGCGCACGGCTTCGGCGCCGGCTTTGCCTCCTCGTTCTCTGACATCTTCGAGGACCTGTTCGGCATGGCCGGGCAGCGACGCGGCGGCACCGGGCGCGAGCGCGGCGCCGATCTGCGCTACAACATGGAAATCACCTTGGAAGAGGCGTTCCAGGGCAAGACGGCGCAGATCGAGATTCCGGTCTCGGTGACCTGCGAATCCTGCTCCGGCACCGGCGCCAAGGCCGGCACCAAGCCGAAGACCTGCTCGATGTGCGGCGGCGCCGGCCGCGTGCGGCAGGCGCAGGGCTTCTTCACCCTGGAGCGGACCTGCCCCGGCTGTCACGGCCGCGGCCAGATGATCGAGGACCCCTGTCCGTCCTGCTCCGGCTCCGGACGCGTCACCCGTGACCGCACGCTGTCCGTCAACATTCCCCAGGGCGTCGAGGACGGCACCCGCATTCGTCTTGCCGGCGAGGGCGAGGCGGGGTTGCGCGGCGGACCGCCCGGCGATCTCTACATCTTCCTGTCGCTGACCCAGCACGAGTTCTTCCAGCGCGACGGCGCCGACCTGCATTGTCGGGTGCCGATCTCGATGGTGACGGCGGCGATTGGCGGCGAGTTCGAGGTGCCGACGATCGACAAGGGCAAGACCAAGGTGAGGATTCCCGCCGGCGCGCAGTCCGGGCGCCGGTTTCGGATCGCGGCCAAGGGCATGCCGGTGCTGCGCTCGCGCCAGACCGGCGACATGTATGTCCAGATCGTGGTCGAGACGCCGCAGAACCTGACCAAGAAGCAGCAAGAGCTGCTTGCCGAGTTCGAGAAGCTGTCCTCGGGAGCGACCCAGCCCGAGGCGGCTGGCTTCTTCACCAAGGTCAAGGATTTCTTCGGCAAGGCGGCGAACTGAGCCGTGCGTTCAAGCAAGCACGGCCAGGTAGCCTCGCCGAATGACTTCGGGATTCATGTGTCGAGCGAATTTGCTGCTTTGCACATGCAAAAAATTATCGAATGCAACTGTAAGAGCGCGGACCCGCCAGCCTTAATCGTACGTTACGGTTCGGCTTGACCGCCCCGCCTGCGCCCTATACGTCTTTGTGACTCTTTTCTGACATCGCCGTGAAGACGGTCCCGTCTGGTACTGAGATGCCCTTGCAAACGTCCGTGCGTGCGTCGAAAAAGCCTCTCCGTCTGGACGACGAAGTGCGCTTCCTCCGCTCATGGATCGAAAAGCCGCTGCACATGGGCGCCGTCATGCCGTCGAGTCGGCTGCTGGCCCGCACGATGGCGCAGTACGTCGATCCGCACGGGACAGGCCCCGTCATCGAGCTCGGACCGGGCACCGGCGCGATCACCAATGCGCTGGTCGAACATGGGATCGATCAGAAGCGGCTGGTGCTGGTCGAGTACAATCCGAGTTTCTGCGCCCTGCTGCGCGATCGCTACCCGCAGGCCAAGGTGGTCCAGGGCGACGCCTATCGCCTTCGCGACACGCTCTGGAACGTGCTGGGCGCCCCGGCCTCCGCCGTCGTCTCCGGCCTGCCGCTCGTGACCAAGCCGATGCTGACCCGCATGAAGCTGATCCGCGATGCGTTCGCGGCGATGTCGCCGAATGCGCCGTTCGTGCAGTTCACCTATTCCGTCGTGCCGCCGATTCCGAAGTCGCTGCCCGGCGTCACCACGCAGGCGTCCGAGCGCATCTGGATGAACCTTCCGCCGGCGCGCGTCTGGGTGTATCGCAAGCCCTGACCGGCGGCCGCGATCCTTCGTGGCGGGTCGTTGACCGACCTCACGATGTCCGCGCTGAAGATCCTCATCATCCCCGGTTCGACGCGGGTCGGCTCGCACAACGCGAAGCTCGCCGCGGCAGCGGCCTATCAGTTCGTGCAGGCCGGCGCCGAAATCACCCGCATCTCGCTCGCCGACTTCCCGCTGCCGATCTACGACGCCGACCTCGAGGCGCAATCGGGCATTCCATTTCACGCCGTGAATCTGACGCGCATGATCGGCGTTCATCATGCCGTGCTGCTGGTGACGCCGGAATACAACGCCTCGGTGCCGCCGCTGCTGAGCAACGCCATCACCTGGATCTCGCGCGTCGACGAGCCGCCGGGCAGCCGCGGCGCGGTGTTCCGCAGCAGGCCGTTTGCGATCGCCGCCGCCTCCGAGAATCGCTTCGGCGGCGTGCGTGCACTCTCGGCGTTGCGGCTGATGCTGACTGCCTGCAACGCGACGGTGATCCCGAGCCAGCTTGCGCTGGCCTGCGCCGACAAGGCCTACAACGACATGGACCGGCTCAAACTGCCCGCCGACATCACGGCGCTCGACGCCCTGGTGCGGGAGCTGATCGTTGTCGCGCAACATACGATGTGAGGTGACATGCCGACCGAGATTGCTCCCCGCGACCGCCTGATCGTGGCGCTCGATTTGCCGAGCGTGGCGGATGCCGAAGCCATGATCATCAGGCTCGGCGACGCCGTGACATTCTACAAGATCGGCATGGAGCTGACCTATGCCGGCGGCCTCGGCCTCGCCGAACGGCTCGCGGCCGAGGGCAAGCACGTGTTCATGGACCTCAAGCTGCACGACATCCCGACCACCGTCGAGCGCGCCACCCGCCAGATCGCCAGGCTCGGCGCCCGCTTCCTCACCGTGCACGGCTTCTCCCAGAGCATGAAGGCCGCGCTCGCCGGCGCTGCCGGCTCCAGCCTCGAGCTGCTCGCCGTCACCGTCATGACCTCCTATGACGATGCCGACCTCGCCGCCGCCGGCTACGCCATGGGCGTGAAGGAGCTCGTCGCCCGGCGCGCCGTGCAGGCGAAAGAGATCGGCATCCACGGCCTGATCCTGTCGCCCGAGGAGACCGAGCTGGTGCGCCCGCTGGTCGGCCCTGACATGCAGCTCGTCACCCCCGGGATCCGCCCGGCGGGATCAGACGTTGGCGACCAGAAGCGCATCATGACCCCGGCGCTGGCGATCGCTGGCGGCGCCGACCGCCTCGTCGTCGGCCGTCCGGTGACCGGCGCCGCCGATCCGGCGGCGGCCGCCGAGAGCATCGTCGCCGACATCGCCAGCGCCGTCGCGCTGGTCGGCAAGACCAACCGAGCTTGAGCAAGGCGACCGAGAGCAAGGAGACGACAGGGATGCCCAAGGCCTATTGGATCGCGCGGATCGACGTGCACAACATGGACGGCTACAAGGACTACGTCGCGCAGAACGGCGCGGTGTTCCACCAGTACGGCGCCAGGTTCCTAGTCCGTGGCGGCCAGTACGAGACCAAGGAAGGCACCTCGCGCTCGCGCAACGTCGTGATCGAGTTCAAGGACTACGCCACCGCGCTGGCGTGTTACAATTCTGCCGAATACCAGCGGCTGGTGGCGATGCGCGCGCCGCATTCGCAAGGCGACCTGGTGATCATCGAGGGCTATGACGGCCCGCAGCCCTGATCGCCGCCCGCCCCGGCCACCCGCGACTTGGCCTCGCTCGGTTGCCGCCGCTATCAGCCCCGGCTATAGCCCTTGAAGGGGCGGAGGAGTTGACATGTCAAAGATGCGCTTGATCGTTGCCGGAGCCGGCGGCCGCATGGGCCGCGCCCTGGTGCGCGCGATCGCCGAGACCGACGGCGCCGTGCTGGCGGGCGCGCTCGAAGCTCCGGGCTCGGAGCTGATCGGCAAGGACGCCGGCGTTCTCGCCGGCCTGCCCGCCAACGGCATCACACTGTCGGGCGACCTCTGGACCATGTCCGCCGAGGCCGACGGCATCCTCGACTTCACCGTCCCGGCCGCGACCATCGCCAACGTCGCGATCGCCGCCGAGCGCGGCATCGTCCACGTCGTCGGCACGACCGGCCTGTCATCGTCGGACGACGCCGTCATCAAGAGCGTCACCAAGCGCGCCGTCGTCGTGCAGTCCGGCAATATGAGCCTCGGCGTCAACCTGCTGGCGGCGCTGGTCAAGCAGGTGGCGAAGTCGCTCGACGCCGGCTTCGACATCGAGATCCTCGAGATGCATCACAAGCACAAGGTCGACGCGCCCTCCGGCACCGCGCTGATGCTCGGCCGCGCCGCGGCCGAGGGCCGCGGCATCGCGCTCGACGAGCATTCCGCCCGTGGCCGCGACGGCATCACCGGCGAGCGCCGCAGCGGCGACATCGGCTTCGCCTCGCTGCGCGGCGGCACGGCGGCGGGCGATCACAGCGTCATCTTCGCCGGTCCCTCGGAGCGGCTGGTGCTGTCGCACCAGGCCGAGGACCGCATGATCTTCGCCCATGGCGCGCTGAAGGCGGCGCTGTGGGCGCATGGCAAGCCGCCGGGCTACTACACGATGGACGACGTGCTCGGCCTCAAGGACCTTTTCTAGTTCAACGTCGATGGAAGCGAACTGATGAGCGAACGTCTCCTGGTGCTGGTGCGCCACGGCCAGAGCGAGTGGAATCTGAAGAACCTGTTCACCGGCTGGAAGGATCCGGACCTGACCGAGCAGGGCGTGGCCGAGGCCAAGGAGGCCGGGCGCAAGCTGAAGGCGCAGGGGCTGGTCTTCGACGTCGCCTTCACCTCGGTGCTGACGCGCGCCCAGCACACGCTCGATCTGATCCTGACCGAGCTCGGCCAGACCGGCCTGCCGACCAGCAAAAACCTCGCGCTCAACGAGCGCGACTATGGCGACCTCTCCGGCCTCAACAAGGACGACGCCCGCGCCAAATGGGGCGAGGAGCAGGTCCACGTCTGGCGCCGCTCCTACGACGTCCCCCCGCCCGGCGGCGAGAGCCTCAAGGATACGCTGGCCCGCGCGCTGCCCTACTACGTCCAGGAAATTCTCCCCGGCGTCCTGCGTGGCCAGCGCACATTGGTCGCCGCCCACGGCAACTCGCTCCGCGCCCTGATCATGGTGCTGGAAAAGCTCACGCCGGAGGGCATTCTGAAGCGCGAACTGGCGACGGGCGTGCCGATCATCTACCGGCTGAATGCGGACTCCACGGTGGAGTCGAAGCTGGATCTGGCGGGCTGATCGCGCGCCCAAAGCGTTCCGTCTCCGATGCTCCCGCATCGCCTTGAGAACCATGAGGCCAAGGTCCGGGCCTCGCCCTTCGAGACGCCCGCCTGCGGCGGGCTCCTCAGGGTGAGGGGCGTAAGTTGCTCCGGAGCTCGCCCCTTCCATGAGCACGCTGCTCATCGTCAATTCGCAGCTCCGAATGCGAAGCCGCCCCTCATGGTGAGGAGCGTCGCCCTTGCGACGCGTCTCGAACCATGAGGCCCGCGACGACGCGGAGGGAATCGGCCAGTGCGATCACCGGCACGCCGATCTTTCTCCCCGATTCACATCTCAAACAGCCCCGCCCACGGCTCCACGATCTCGCGGCGCATCTCGCCCGAGTCCTGCTGCAACCATGTCCCTCCGAAATCCGAGAGGGCGCGGGGAATGCCGGATGCTGGCCGCACCCATGGCCCGCCTGCAGAAAAAAAGCAGGCGGCAGTCACCACAGGTTCAGCCGGAACAACCGGCATTCCCCGCGCGACGGTCTTAACGCTTATACGCAGTCTCCCTGGTGCGCCGGGCTTGTTGGCCACCATCCCCACGCGAAGCGAAGCTTCGTCGTGAGTTGATACCAGCATCGGGGTATCAAGACCCTGCGACTTCACGTCCGCAGTCCAGCCGTTCGTCGGCGCGCCCGAAGACACGCTGCGGCAAACCGCGGCCATCGCTCCCCGCCCCGCGTGTCGTGACGATCGCGCGCAACGCCCCTCTCGTCGAGGCGGGATGGGAGGATAAAATCATAAATTCGGATAATACGCAAGAAGATTATGTTTCAGAGAAGTCATTACAAGATAGCGCGCACGCTTCTCAGTCGACTGCGGTCGAAGATATCTCCTCCGAGACCTAGCGCTTGCCTTTAAAGGCTGGCACCTCGACGCAAGAGCCGGGGAAAACCCCGGATAGCGGTGGAAAGCGTTAAGAGAACGATATATATCTTGACTCGTATAGAATCGAGTTCGGCGATGGCCGCGAATCGTTGGGGGCCCTGTACGTCTCGAAGCCTTAAGTTCCACTTGGGGTATTGACGTAGGGACTATGGGGTCCCCTTCTTCTTCCGCTTACTGTTCGGGATATAAATTCGTTCTTTCGGAACGAAGAGCCAGTGGCGATAAGGATGATCCCATGCCGCGGTTGCGGTGGGCCGCGCAGTGGAAACACCAATGTTGAAGTTAGGATAGATCGCTCGTACACGCGTATTAATGTGATTGTAGACGCGCTCTTTCGCCTTTGTCCTTTTGCCGCGCTTGCGGGGCGCAACTTTCTCTTTGTGCATGTCGTTCAACCGAAACCACATCGCACCGGTAACAATGTCGAGACACTGAAGAATGACGTGCTCATGTGAGCGGACGTCCGTAACATTCTCAGGTCTTATTGAGATTTTGCGTTGCCTGAAACTAGGGCTTTTCTCCAGAGCAACAAGGTACGACCTAAACTGCGCGGCCTTCTCTGCCGTATCTGGTAGTTGATCCGGATAGATCCGTAGATCAACGCCGGTAGTCAGCGGTGAGCAGTTCAAACCGAATGCATGCTTCAAGAACTGATAGTAAAGAATGAAATACTTTTCATCGATATGTCTACGCGACAGGTTCTTCGGTACATTCACGTTCTGAGTAAACATAACGCGGACTTTGATCTTAACTGCAGCTACCAGATCAAAAAATGTGTCAAGAAGGTCGATGTATTTCTGTGCGTAATTCTCGGTGATTTTGGTCCACTTGACCTCGCCATGGAGGTTGAGCGCGAGCTTCTTCTCTTCGAGAGCTTCGCGAACCGGCTCAAGGTCTTTGGAGGTGACCAACGCTCCGCCGTAGAAGTTTGAGAAGTAGCGCCCCCCTTCCTCGGACTCGTCGCAGTAGATGATATATTCAAGCGCCATGAGTTTCGGTTGATTACAGTCGCTGATACAGCGTCCGGCTTCCGAACCGGCTTACTCAGTTCTCCGAAAAAATTCCCATTCCGTCTTTCACCGAAGGACATAGCGTAGTAGGTCCGCAACGGATTTCATATTGCTCCGCCACCGACAGCCGGCTGCGTCATCAGCTTTATTTCCACCTAGAGAAAGCCGGTGCCCGTGGCGCGGCGTGGCGGTTGTGTCTTAGCTCGGCGCGTATAGATCTCGCCCCATATCTCATAGGTTTCCTGCACCATCGCCTCGATCTGCTCGAAGCTAAAGAGCGGGACACCGATTTCTTCATGCGCGAACGCAACCCTAGGTCCTTTTTTCGGCGCGGTAAATTGCCAGATGGCGAACGTAACGTCGGCGTAGTCAGGGTCTGCCGCGCGAATACGCTCGTGCATAATCGAGAAGACGAACTGTCGTGCTACGCGCGTCAACTGGGTTGTCGAGCGCCGGGGGTCGAAAAAGGGGATTACCGGGCGGCCATCTCGGATAACTAGAAGAGAATGCCAGAAAACCAGCTTGCTGCCGGCGCCAACTTGAAGCGGAAACAACTCCAGACTTCGGCCCTCAATGAGGTTCGCCTCGGCATAGTCGTATAGCGATTTCGCGACTTGGAGATTTGCCGCAAGCTCATCTGCTGACCACGATTCGGATTGGATCGTTCGCTCAATGTGTTTGAACGGAACTCGACCGCCAGTCGCTAAGAAACCGGTTTGAATGTTTAGAATGTCTGGCAGCGCTTTGCGGAACGGCACGTACCGGTATGGCGGGTGCGAGACCCGGAAGGCTTCGAGGGCTCGACGCTTTAGGTGAACCGAGAGCGGAGCGATGCGAGCGAGGTCGGTATCAGGTAGGGGGGGAATCTTCACGGGGCTCTCCGGTCGAAACCACGCTGTCAACGGTCACCTTATGGAACTTAAAGCGACTCACGATGATATCGTTGCTGATCCGAAGGCCCAGAGCTAGTCCTGTTCGTGGTTTGTCTACCACAAAGTGCCAGGGCGCCCCCTTAGCATGAGATATGTTCACTAACTGGCTGGGCGTCATAGACCCATATTGGGATACTATACGCACTACGTGGGATACTACTTCGGGCTCAGTTAGCACGGGAATGGGGCTAGCAATCCCCGTCACGATATCCCGCTGACAGGCTCGAAAGGTGATTGGCTTGTCTTTCGCAACTTTGAACGCCTGATAAACTGCCGGATGTACCGGACCATATTCCCATGCCTCGAAGTAACCCGACACGAGAGGACGTTTTCGCTCGATCAAGAAAAGGGCGTGGGCGAAATATAGCAGTTTTTGCAAGGCGAGGTTAGTGATCCCCCGCCCAAGCCTATCCCCCTCATCGAGCATGAGATTCGCAATTGCGCGGGGATCTAGGGGGTGTTCTGCCACGGCCTGTTCTAACCTAAACGATTCCTGGCCACCAATCCGCGACTCAGCACCGGGCTCCGTTGTCCCGGGAATTTGTTAACGCCTCGTTATAGAACGAATCAAGAACAAACGATGCTTTGCCGCCAGTTCGTCCAGCGCCGCCTTACGTTTATCCACATCCGGCATCACAGACCTCATTTTACCCCATCCCCACCTGCCCCGCTTCCCACCCAAGCATCGCCTGCTTGCGTGTCAGCCCCCAGTGATAGCCCGTCAGCGCTCCGCTCTTGCCGAGCGCGCGATGGCACGGCACGACGAACGAGATCGGGTTCTTGCCGACCGCGGCGCCCACGGCGCGCGAGGCCTTTGGCGACTCCAGCCGCGTTGCGATGTCCGAGTAGCAGACGGCGCGGCCCATGGGGATCTTGAGCAGGGTTTCCCAGACGCGGACCTCGAAATCGGTGCCGATCAGCACGACGCGGAGCGGCTGGTCGGGGCGCCACAGGGTCTTGTCGAAGATGCGCTGGGCGAGGCCGGCGGTGCCGGGGACGTCCTCGACGTAAGTGGCGCGGGGCCAGCGGCTCTTCATGTCGGCGAGCGCTCCAGCCTCCTCGCCGGGATCGGCGAAGGCGAGGCCGGCGAGGCCGCGCGGGGTGGCCATCACCAGCGCGATGCCGAACGGACAGGGGTGGAAGCCGTAGCGCAAGGTAGTGCCGGCGCCGCCGGTCTTCCATTCGCCGGGCGACATCGCTTCATGGGTGACGAACAGATCGTGCAGGCGGCCGGGGCCTGATAGCCCCGAGTCGAGTGCGGCGTCGAGCACGCTGGCCGAGCCCTTCAGCAGGCCCTTGGCGTGGTCGAGCGTCAGCGCCTGCATGAACGCCTTCGGCGTCAGCCCGGCCCAGCGCCGGAACAGATGGTGCAGCTCGTCCGGCGTCAGGCTGGCGGCGTCGGCCATGTCCTCGATGGTCGGCTGCCGCCGCCAATGCTCGGAGATGAACGCGATCGCGCGGCGCACCGCATCGTAGTCGCGCAAAGCTGCCGATTGCTGCGGGCCCGGCTTGGCCAGGGCGGAATCGTGAATGGCAAGGGTCATCATGGGTCCCGATGTAGGGCGGCCGGGAAGGGGACTCCACCCGATTTCTGATTGGAGGGCTAGGGCGTTGCGATCGGCTTCGGCTTGAAACAGGATTTTCCTGGCTTGCTCCGTCATTCCGGGGCGTCGCGCAGCGATGAGCCCGGAATCCATAACCACGAGAAGAAGTGTGAGGCGAGACGCCCACTACTCGTGTGCCCTACACAAGGCCCTGTGAGTATGGGTTCCGGGCTCGCGCTGCGCGCGCCCCGGAACGACGCCGGCGGGTGTTAGCGGCGCTTTCGCCTGGGTAGAGCTGCCCGCAGTCCGTGCCCTTGGACACGCTACAGCGGGTTGTACACCGGCCCGCGCTTCGCGGCCTGCAGCCCGGCCGTCAGCGCCTTGGCGAAGCTCGCCTTTTCCTCCGGCCCGAGGAAGCTCGCGATCGCGACGCGCTGGCCGCGGGCGACCAGATACAGGCGCTCGATGCCGAACTCCTCGTGGGTTTCCTGGTCGAGCCGCACCCAGAGCGGGTTGAAGCGCCATTCCATGACGTGGCCCTTGTGGCTGATGCGGCGCAGGCGCAGCTCCGTCAGGGTGATCGAGACGTCCTCATAGGCGTTGGCGCGGCGGAAGTTGACCTTGAAGGCCCAGTAGATCGCCAGCGCATCCAGGCCGAAGAAGCCGAGCACCGGCCAGGCGCCCATCATGAGCGAGGCGAGGCCGCCGATGAAGCTGATGGCGCAGACCACCACCATCAGCACCAGAAAGCCGGTGCGGCTGAGCGAGCGATGCGGCGTCAGCCGGGCTGCGAACAGCTCGGGATCAGCGGCGTCGGTGTCGGTCTCCTGATACGCAAAAGCGTTGCCTGGCGTCATGGGGCCTCAGTATACCCAGATCATGGCCAAAATCACCCGCCCCCAACGCGCCAAGCCGGCGCCGGTTCGCAGCCCCTTGAACAAGGCCGCTCCCAAGGCCGCTCCCAAGTCAGCCCCTAAGGCCGCCTCGAAACGGGCCGTCAAGAAGGCTCCGACGGCCAAGCCGAAGAGCCCTGCCCGACCGGTCAAGAGAGCGTTGAGCGCGGCCAGGCCCTGGACCCCGGCCGAGATCCGCGAGGCCTTCAGCCGCTTCGCTCAGGCCAATCCGGAGCCGAAGGGCGAGCTCGAGCACCTCAACCCCTACACCCTGCTGGTCGCCGTGGTGCTGTCGGCGCAGGCGACCGACGCCGGCGTCAACAAGGCGACGCGGCCGCTGTTCGCCGTCGCCGACACGCCGCAGAAGATGATCGCGCTCGGCGAGGACAAACTCCGCGACACCATCAAGACCGTCGGCCTCTACCGCACCAAGGCCAGGAACGTGATCGCGCTGTCGCAGAAGCTGATCAGCGAATTCGGCGGCGAGGTGCCGCGCACGCGCGCCGAATTGGAATCGCTGCCCGGCGCCGGCCGCAAGACCGCGAACGTCGTGCTCAACATGGCGTTCGGCGAGCACACGATGGCGGTCGACACCCATGTGTTCCGCGTCGGCAACCGCACCGGCTTGGCCCCTGGCAAGACGCCGCTGGAGGTCGAGCTCGGGTTAGAGAAGGTGATCCCGGCCGAGTTCATGCTGCACGCGCATCACTGGCTGATCCTGCACGGCCGCTACACGTGCCTGGCGCGCAAGCCGCGCTGCGAGCTGTGCCTGATCAAGGACCTCTGCCGCTGGCCCGAGAAGACCGCCTGATACGTTGTGCGTGACGAACGGTTTCGCCTGAGAACGCGTTTGACAGTCACTATTGTGTCACGGCGCGACGCCGTCTCACCATGGCCGGGCCACATCGCCGCCCGCATTGGACATAAGATGACACCCATAATCCGGGGCGATGTGAGCGGCGCGTGACGATTCCCGCGTTCTCGGACCTTTCTGCGCCGGGACGTTGAAGGATCAGCCGCATGGACCATACCGCCGCACTCGTGTCGCTCGCGACCTCGGTGCCACCGCATCAGTTCCGCCAGAACGAGGTGATGGAGGCCGCACGCGTGGTGCTGTCGCCGCGCTTTCCGCAGTTCGACACGATGGCGAGCCTGTTCGCCAACACCGGCATCCGCCAGCGCTACGGCGTCAAGCCGATCGAATGGTACATGGAGCGCCGCGGCTGGCCCGAGCGCACCGAGGCCTATCTCGAAGGCGCCGAGGCGCTGTTCATCGATGCGACCAACAAGGCGCTCGCGCAGGCCGATCTCGCAGCCGCCGACATCGATACCATCGTCACCGTGAGCTCGACGGGCATCGCGACGCCGACACTGGAAGCGCGCGTCGCCGGGCGCCTGGGCTTTCGCGCGGACGTATCGCGCGTGCCGGTGTTCGGCCTTGGCTGCGCCGGCGGCGTCTCGGGCCTGTCGATCGCCGCGCGGCTGGCGCAGGCCCGGCCCGGCACCAATGTGCTGTTGGTGACCTTCGAATTGTGCACGCTGGCCGTGCGCCATGATGAGTTGACGAAAGCCAACATCGTCGCGCTGAGCCTGTTCGGCGATGGTGCCGCAGCGGCGATCCTGCGCGCCGGCGATGGCGGCGCTATCAGGGTCGAGGCGACCGGCGAGAAGCTGTGGCCGGATACGCTCGATATCATGGGCTGGAGCGTCGATCCCGAAGGCTTCGGCGTGATCTTCCAGCGCACCATTCCGGACTTCGTCACCGAGAACATGGGCCCGGCCGTCAACGAGATCCTGGACCGGATGAAGCTCGCGCCTGCCGACGTCGACCGCTTCGTCTGCCATCCCGGCGGCGCCAAGGTGATAACGGCGCTGGAGCGCGCGCTGTCGCTCGGCCAGGGCACGCTGGATCATGAGCGCGAGATCATCGCCGACTACGGCAACATGTCCGCGCCGACGGTGCTGTTCGTGCTGGAGCGCGCCCGCGCCCGGGGCTTGCCGCCGCGCTCGGTGCTGACTGCGCTCGGACCTGGGTTCACCGCAAGCTGCGTATCGTTGAGGAACGCCGCATGACCTTCGCCGCCTTCGTCCTCGCCCTCGTCACCATGCAACGGCTCGGCGAGCTCGTGCTCGCCCGCCACAACACCAAGCGCCTGCGCGCCATGGGCGCGATCGAGGTCGGGGCGGATCATTATCCGCTGATGATCTCGATGCATGCGGCCTGGCTGGTGTCGCTGTGGCTGCTCGGTGCCGACCAGGATGTCGACCCGTGGCTGCTGTCGGGCTTCGTGCTGCTGCAGGGTCTGCGCTGGTGGGTGCTTGCGACGCTCGGCCCGCGCTGGACGACGCGCATCATCATCCTGCCCGGTGCGCCGCTGGTGACCGATGGTCCCTATCGCTACATCTCGCATCCGAACTATCTGGTGGTCGCAGCCGAGATCGCGCTGCTGCCGCTGGCGCTGCATCTGCCGCTGATCGCGTTGATCTTCTCAGGCCTGAATGCGGCGGTGCTGTTCATCCGCATCCGCGCCGAATCGGAAGCACTCACCGGCATCGGCGGCGGCCAGACCGCATGAGCGCATCGGCCGCGCCGCAGGATCGTCCGAGCCTCGCCACCTGGCTCGGCTTCATCCTGATGTGCGTCGGCATGTTCATGGCGATCCTCGACATCCAGGTGGTGGCGACGTCGCTGCCGACCATCCAGGAGGCGCTCGGCATCACGCCGGACGCGATGAGCTGGATCCAGACGGCGTATCTGATCGCCGAGATCATCGCCATTCCGCTCACCGGGCTGCTCACGCGGGTGTTCACGTTGCGCTGGCTGTTCGTTGGCGCCGTCGGCATCTTCACCGCGGCCTCGCTCGGCTGCGCGTTCAGCGGCGATTTTCATACGCTGCTGGCGTTCCGCGTGCTGCAGGGCTTCTTCGGGGGTCTCCTGATCCCCGTCGTGTTCTCCGCCGTGTTCCTGCTGTTTCCACCGCGCCTGCACGCGGTCGCGACGACGATCGGCGGCGTGGTCGCGGTGCTCGCACCGACCATCGGCCCGGTCGTCGGCGGCTTCATCACCAACACCTGGTCGTGGCCCTGGCTGTTCCTGATCAACATCGTGCCCGGCATCATCGCCGCGTTGATGACGCCAAGCCTGCTGCCGAAGCAGCGCATGGATCTCGCGGAGCTCGACAAGCTCGACCTGTTTGCGCTGTTGCTGCTCGCGGTGTCCCTGGCCAGCCTCGAGCTCGGGCTGAAGGAGGCCCCAAAGGGCGGCTGGCTGTCGTCGAACTGCATTGCGTTCCTGGTGCTGAGCGCGTCATGCCTCACTTTGCTGATCCAGCGCCTGCTGGCCTCGCCGCATCCGATCCTGCGGCTCGGCAGCTTTCAGCGGCGGTCGTTCACGCTCGGCTGCCTGTCGAGCTTCTGTCTGGGCATCGGGCTGTTCGGCTCGGTCTATCTGATGCCGGTGTTCCTCGCCTTCGTGCGCGGCCACGATGCGTTCGAGATCGGCAAGATCATGCTGGTCACCGGCGTAGCGCAACTGATCGCCGCTCCGCTGGTGACGGCGCTGGACGGCAAGGTGGACGCGCGTCTCCTGACGGCGTTCGGCTTCGTGCTGTTCGGCTTCGGTCTGGCAGCGAGCGCGTTCCAGCCGCCGACCGCGGACTATCAGGAGATGTTCTGGCCGCAGGTGGTGCGCGGCGTCGGCATCATGTTCTGCCTGCTGCCGCCGACGCGGATCGCGCTCGGCGACCTGCCGCAGGCCGAGGTCGCCGATGCCAGCGGGCTGTTCAACCTGATGCGCAATCTCGGCGGCGCCATCGGCATCGCGCTGATCGACACCATCATCTATGGCCGCGTCGCCATGCATGCCCAGGCGTTTCGCGACCGCCTGCTGGCCGGCGATACCGCGGCGGCCAAGGCGATCGGGCTCGCGCCGGAGCTGCTGCGCAACCGGCCGCGCGGCGTCTCGGAGGAGCAGGCGATCGCCTATGTCCGGCCGCTGGTGGAGAAGGCCTCGCTGGCGCTGTGCGTCAACGAGGCCTGGTCGCTGCTCGCCGGTGTCGCGCTGCTCGGCTTCCTGCTGATCCCCTTCGCCCGCGCCAAGGCGGCGAGCCTGTCGCCGCGGATGATGGCGCTAGAGGCTGCGCAGCCGGCGCTCCGGCGACGGCTCGATCAGTTCGGGCCGCGGTCCGGATAGGCGCTTGTGCAGGTGGACCATGAAGGCCATGCCGAACAGCGGCGTCGCCAGGTTCACGATCGGGATGGTGACGAAGGCCGCGATGATCAGCCCCGCGGTGAACACGGTCACCGCATTGTCGCGCCGCATCGCCTTGGCCTCCGCCGGCGGCCGGAAGCGCATCGCGGCCAGCTCGAAATATTCGCGGCCGAGCAGCCAGGCCGTGGCGAGGAAGAAGATCACGAAGCCGGCCCCGGCCAGGAACACGAAGGGCAGGGCGACCAGATAGATCAGGATGGTGAGGCCGGCGGCCTTGAGGCCCTCGATGATGGCGACGCCGAAGGGCAGGGCGACGCCGGGGCGCTCGGCTGGATAATGCTCGCGCTCGACGAGGTCCGCGACGTCGTCGACGAACAGGCTCGCGATCACCGAGGTGATCGCCGGCATCAGCATGATGCCGCCGAACACGACGCCGAAGCCGGCGGCGATCGAGATGATCCAAGTGAGCACTTCGAGGGTGCCGTGCGAGTTCGGCCCGAGCATGGCCTCCGCCCAGCCCTCGCCGGCGGTCGCGAGCCAGGTCAAGAGCCGCTGCAGCCCGATCGCCAGCACCGTGACCAGCACCAGCGCAAGCCCGATCGCGCGCCACAGGATCGAGCGCATCGGCGGCGACAAAATCTGCGAAATCGCCTTGATGGCGGCGTCGATCATGATCGTAGAACCTCTCTGCCAGACACGCGAGAGGAGGTAGACATGCAAGCGGGCTTCGGCAAGCCCGGCATCCCCACAGCACGCAAATGCGCCAAAACTGCTTCCTTCGTCATTGCGAGCGCAGCGAAGCAATCCAGGGTGGTGGGCGGGACTCTGGATTGCTTCGCTG
>NZ_JAUHJF010000023.1:0-76178 GCF_032380995.1 Bradyrhizobium sp. SZCCHNR2028
GCGCAGGGAAGGCCGGGTGCCGACTGGCACCCGGCCTTCCCTGCGCGATGGCGTTACGGCTGCTTTGTAGTCTCCCCGGTGCGCCGGGCTTTCTGGTCACCGTCATCCGCACGAGGCGAAGCCTGTATGCGAACTTGGCATCGGCATCGGGATGCCAGGACCCTACGACTTGACCGTCCGTACCACGCTTGCTCGCCGGCCCGCTTGCGCAGAGCCCCAAGCCCGATACGGCCACCGCTCCCCGCTGCTACGCCTCGTGACGATCGGCCGAGCCGCCCCTCCTCATCGCGAACGGGATGGCCGGGATCATCGTCGCGATTTGCCCGACGCCGCAAGGCGGCACACATGCGACAAACTGGCTCGACGGGCAGTTGGCGCATGAGAGGGATGCGGGAATTGCCCGTCGTGCGGGGCGGAGAGCAAGGCGGTTGATCCAAGCCGGTGCGTTCAACACGGCGCCGGAATTCCTTGCTAACCTGGCTCACGGCATTTGATTGGACAAGGAAGCATGCGCTTCATTGCGAACATGATCGATCATCGGAAAGTCCGGCGTGCACTTTTCGACTACCCCATCTATTCGCCTCCATTTCACGACAGCGAGGCAGTTCTGTCAGACGCAAAAATCAGGGCAAACTTCGATTATTTTCTCGCGCAGAAGCAAAGCCGCCTCAAAGCATTGGCGGACTATCTGAGGTCATTCTCGATCGAGCTGACGCTATCGGACCGATTTCTGCCGACACTCGACAGCTGGATCTTCAGATATGGCGGACACCTGTTGCCGAGCGACGGCGAAGTCATTTCAGCCATTCATGACTACGAGCCGGCGTGGACCGGTCCATATCACGGCATCAACATCGTCCACGACATCTCGATCTTCGCTGGCGATCTTGTGGTGTCGAAGAACGCCGACATCAGATGGAATGTCTACCACGGCGACGGCACCAGGCGTGATCATGAAGAAATGGGGTTCGGTCAACCGTGTCTCGTGGGGATCCCTCATTTTGGATATGAGAGCCACTGCCCGATATTCTACGAGGTTTTTCGCTGGTTCGCCGCCGCGCGCCACAGGTTGGCGGGGCGTATCGGCCTGAAGATGGACGTCGATCGGAGAGGCAGCTTTGCGGAGCACCTCAACTTCCTGGCCGCCCCCGAGCCTCCACCGGTCGTTCCGCTGTCCCAGCGCGTGATCGATGATTAACAAGCCTCTCCATCCACGAACTAAGTTTGCGGTCCAGGACTGTCACCTCAACTCCCTTGCGAGAGATGCCGAGGTCTCTGGCTTCAGCCCATTGCGCCCCTCAATCTTCATTGACGATCATGCACCGTGCTCGCCGCACGTTACGGGTCAGCTTCGCGGCCTTCAGCGCAGCCTCGAGCCGCCCGCTCAGAAACAGCGCACCCGCAAGGCTCGGGTCGGTCCAGAGGTCACAACCTTCCAGAGCTGCCGCCCCGACCGCAATTTGGTTGTCTTTGGGCAAGCTAACCATCAGTTTGCCCTTGGGCCACAAGTCCGGCTGAACGAAACCGCCGGTTGATCGCCCGGAACGAAAGGTCTGCTTCTGACATCCGAGATTTAGGAAATACCAGGCCCCCGGCACCCGTTCGACGCGATTGCCCTGATAGAGCTCTATGTTGGACAGGCCGCCCTTTCCAAGCTCGAATCTCCCAAGCACTTCGGCAAAATCGGAAGAGACAACGATGAAGGCATTGACCCGAAAGAAATCGGACAACTTTCCAATGCGCCGATCCTTGTACCTCGGGTAGGCCCGCTTCGGACGCTCATCTTCCGTCAACGTTTCACCGTCCTCGTGCTTGCGCATGAGCTTGTCCAGACGGTCCAGTTCTTCCCGATATTCGGTATCTTGCCAGTAATCCTTGCCCTGGTCATCCGGGTTCAGATTGAATTTCGAAATATTGGAAGAGTCCATGAAGCAGTCACTCACCCAGACCCTTTCAATCACGCGACTTCTCCCGAAAAAGACTTATCTCGCAGAACGAGTTTCGACCCACTCCGCCAGAGGGGCGGCGCCGAATACTTCAAACATTTTTACTTACGTCGCTCTTAAAAAAAACGTTGATCCTGCGCAGAGCGATCTTCCAAGGCGCCTGCGCCAAATCACAGGACAATGTGCACTCAATTGGCAGGAGGGGCGAAGGCGAGCAAACTATGAGCTGTCTTGCCGGCGTCGTCATGAATTCTCACCGCGTTTCGGCTGGGCGCCGGTTCTCGATCGCAAATGTGCCGTCTCGCCTCGTCCTTTTCGATGAACGCTCTGGTTGCTTTCGTAGACTAATACTCTGCGTTCGGGTTATTTTTTCATTTCCAGCATTTCAAGGGGAGCGCTCATGCGAAAGCTCATTTCTTCGATCGGATTTTTGTGCGCCGCACTTTTGATCCTTGCCTCGCCAGGGGCTCACGCGCAGGCGACGCGGACCTGGGTGTCCGGCGTCGGCGACGACGTCAACCCGTGCAGCCGCACGGCGCCCTGCAAGACCTTCGCCGGTGCGATCTCGAAGACCGCCGCCGGCGGTGAGATCGACGTGCTCGATCCCGGCGGCTACGGCGCCGTCACGATCACCAAATCGATCACGATCGACGGCGGGGGGACCATGGCCTCGATTCTGGCGTCGGCGACCAACGGCATCAACGTGAATGCCGGCGCCAACGACGTCATCATCCTGCGCAATCTGAGCATCAACGGCGCCGGCACAACCCTCGGCCTCAACGGCGTCAATTTCCTGGCCGGCCGAAAGCTCGTCGTCGAGAACTGTACCTTCGAGAACTTCTCGCAAAGCGCAATCTCGGTCGCGCCGACCGGTGCGGCCCAGGTGGTGATCGCGGACTCCTCGCTCAAGGCGTCCGCGTTCGGCGTCACGGTCTCAACCGCGAATTCGAGCAGTGCGATCAGCGTGCTCGTATCGAACACGAAGACCATCGAAAATGCCAATGCCGGGATATCCGCCACGGTCCCGGCCGGAAAGCCGGGGATGGGCGTGTTTCTCGACCGGCTGACCTCCGAGTTCAACAACACCGGCGTTCTGGCAAGCGGCAGCGGCGCCATCGTGACGTTGGGAAATTCCGTCATCCAGGGCAATGCCAACGGCGTCGTCCAGACCGGCGGCGGCTCCGTCTCGTCCTTCAAGAACAACGCGATCAGCAACAACGGCGTCGACGGCACGCCGCTCACCGGGATCAGCCTGAACTAGCGACGGCGACGCGGGAGGCCGGACGTTCGGCGACCCGCGCCTGGCGGACAACGTGCAATCGCACGAGCGAGGTCCCGTTGATAGCGGGTCCCCGCTCCGTTGCGTCGACAGCTGACGCTCGGCGCTCAGACGCCGGCGGCGGCCGCGTGCTGGGCCGCCATCTCGGCATCCGCGGCGGTGACGCGCTGGAACGCCGGACGCTGGGTGATGCGCTCGGCATAGCGCACGAACACGTCCTTGCGCGGCACGACGCCGAACATCATGGTCCAGTTGAAGGCGACGCCCCACAGCACGTCGGCGGCGGTCATGCGCTCGCCGAGGAGATACGGCCCCTTGGCGAGCTGCTGCTCCAGCGCGCCCAGCATCGTATCGTAGTCGGCATAGGGCGACTGCGTGATCGGGGCCGGTTCGCGCTTCATGAAATGGTCGATCACGGCGGGCTCGAACGACGCACCGTAATAGGCGACCCAGCGCAGATAGGGCCCGCGCATGGCATCGTCGAGCGCCGGCGTCAGCCCCGCTTGCGGAAACAGATCAGCGAGATAGATGAAGATCGCGACCTGCTCGGTCACGATCTGGCCGCGATGTCCGATCGTCGGCACCTTGCCGAGCGGATTGACGGCCAAGAACTCCGGCTTGCGCTGCTCGCCCGCCTTCATGTTGAGGACATGCAGATCGTAGGGCGCGCCCAGCTCCTCAAGCAGGACGCGGGTGCCGGCGGCGCGGGTCTGCGGTGAGTAATACAGCGTGATCTTGTCGTCGGCGGTCATGATGGTGTCCTCCCATTGCCGGCTGCGGTGCGGGCTTGTCGCACACCATACCTGACAAGGTGTGTCAGGTATGTTTAAAGAAGGGCATGCGCGCGAGCCGGCTGCTCTCGATCCTCACCACCCTGCAGGCCAGGGGACAGGTTACCGCGCCCGAGCTCGCAGACGCCTGCGAGGTCTCGGTGCGCACGATCTATCGCGACATCGACGCGCTCGCCGCGGCGGGGATCCCGGTCTATGCCGAGCGCGGCGCCGAAGGCGGATTCCGCCTGCTCGACGGCTATCGCGTGCGGCTGAACGGGCTGTCGCCGACGGAAACCGACGCACTGTTCATGGCGGGCCTGCCGGGCCCCGCCGCCGCGCTCGGGCTCGATGGCGCGATGAGCGCGGCGCAGACCAAGCTGGTGGCGGCACTACCGCAAAGCCTGCGCGCCAATGCCGGCCGCATGCAGGCGCGCTTCCATCTCGACGCGCCTGGCTGGTTCGGCGAGTCCGAGGAGCCGACGCATCTGCGAACCATTGCGGACGCGCTGCTCGCCGACCGCCTGATCGACATCCGCTATCAGAGCTGGCGCGCCGAGAAGCGGCGCCGGGTGGCGCCGCTCGGCCTCGTGCTCAAGGGCGGCGGCTGGTATCTCGCAGGGCAGGTCGAGCGCAGCGTGCGCACCTATCGCGTGGCGCGCGTGCTCGATTGCACCGTCACAGTGGAGACCTTCGCGCGGCCCGCCGACTTCGATCTCGCCGCCTATTGGCGGGCTGCGACCGAGCGGCTGGAAGCGGAGCTGCATCCGAAGCTCGCAACGGTGCGGCTGTCACCGCTCGGCGTGCGGCTGCTAGAGGCGCTGAGTCAGCCCTATGTGCGCGCCCGCACGCGCCTGGCCGACGAAGCCGATGCCGATGGCTGGCGCATCGCGACGATCCCGACCGGAACAACACTATGGCATGCGGCTGGCGAGCTGCTGCGCTTCGGGCCGGAGGTCGAAGTGCTCGATCCGCCCGAGTTGCGGGCGAAGATGACGGAGATGGCGGGGGCGATGGCGAAGCGGTACGGCGCTTCTGCGACGACGACGTGAATGGCAAACACGGCTCCGTCCGCGCCATTGCGAGCGCAGCGGCGCAGCGAAGCAATCCAGAATCCCTCCGCAGAGACGGTCTGGATTGCTTCGCTGCGCTCGCAATGACGGGGTTGGAATCGTGCCCGCCAATTTCAAGTCGGGTTGAGCGAGACGTGTGCCGCGGAATGGATCGCTACAGCACCACTGGCGCGTCGGGCAGCTCATTTGGATCGCCGGCGTGCGGCGGATAGTGCCTGGCGAGCTCGCGTGAGACGGCGGAGATGCCTTGCATGACGCCCTGCTCGAAGTGGCCCTGGCGAAACTCAGCCTCCATCGCCCGGCAGATCGCCTCCCAACCCGCCGCGCCGACACGGTCGTGGATGCCGCGGTCGGCGATGATCTCGACGTCGCGATCGGCGAGCAGGAGATAGATCAGGACGCCGTTGTTGTGCGCGGTGTCCCAGATCCGCAGGTGCGAGAACAGGTCCAGCGCGCGCTCGCGCGGCGGTTGGTCGCGCCATAGCGGCCGACCGTCGAGCGCGCCCTCGACGACGAAGCGAAGCTGGCCGGCATGGGTGCGCTCGCCATCCTTGATCGCCTGCTCGATGCGCGCGAGCACGTCCGGCGTGAAGATACGCTTCATCTGCCAGGGATGATGCAGGAGATGCCGCCCGATCCGCTTGATGCCCATGGTCGCGCGTCCCGTCCTTACCAGCTGCCCGAGGCGCCGCCGCCGCCGAAGCTGCCGCCACCGCCGGAAAAGCTGCCGCTATCGCTCGAGCTGCCGCTGCTCCAACCGCCTGACGACGATCCGCTCGACCAGCCGCCGCGGCGGCCGCTGCCCGGCGTATTCATCCCGGCGAAACTGTCGGCAATGAAAGCGATGACGAAGCCGGCGATGGCCGACAGTGCCGCCAGCCCCGCCGATCCCACCA
The DNA here is from genome assembly GCF_032380995.1 of Bradyrhizobium sp. SZCCHNR2028. Lineage (NCBI taxonomy): Bacteria > Pseudomonadati > Pseudomonadota > Alphaproteobacteria > Hyphomicrobiales > Nitrobacteraceae > Bradyrhizobium > Bradyrhizobium sp. SZCCHNR2028. Next base: position 5,965 of record NZ_JAUHJF010000023.1, read on the forward strand.
GCAGCCAGGCGATCACGCCCATGGCGCCGCCAGTCGCGAGCGATCCGATCAGTCGTCCGAGCAAGGTCCGCAGGATGCCGCCGATCACCAGCGCACCAAACAGCGCCACCGGCGCGAAGGAGGAGATCGAGTCGATGTCGAGATCCGTGCCGTGCGAGGCCTGGGGCTGCGGCACCGGCAGGGTCTCGCCATTGATCACGCCGATGATGCGATCGACGCCGGCGCCGATGCCGCCGGCGAAATCACCGCTGCGAAATTTCGGCGTGATGACCTCGTCGATGATGCGGCGCGCGGTGACGTCGGTGAGGCTGCCTTCGAGGCCGTAGCCGACCTCGATGCGCAGCTTGCGGTCGTTCTTGGCGATCACCAGCAGCGCGCCGTCGTCGACCTTCTTGCGCCCGATCTTCCAGGTCTCGGCGACGCGGAGCGAAAACTGCTCGATGGTCTCGGGCTGCGTCGTCGGCACGATCAGCACCGCGACCTGGCTGCCCTTGCGGGTTTCCAGGTCCTTCAGCTTCTGCGTGAGGCCTGCGATGTCCGAGGAGGACAGCGTGCCGGTCTGGTCGACGACGCGGCCGGTGAGCTGCGGCACCGCGACGTCCGCCAGCACGATCGTCGCGAGACAGACGAACAGCGTCGCAAGCAGCGCCTTGAGGACCGGCAGCGCGCGCACGATTCCCTGCTCCGGCTATTTCGACGGCGCAGGCGACGGCGCGTTGAAATCGACCTTCGGCGCCACCGAGATCTCGCGTTCGTTCTCGACCGTGAAGTTGGCCTTCTCCTTGTAGCCGAACATCATTGCGGTCAGGTTATTCGGGAACGTGCGGATGCCGACGTTGTATTCCTGGACCGCCTTGATGAAGCGGTTGCGCGCCACCGTGATGCGGTTCTCGGTGCCTTCGAGCTGTGACATCAGGTCGCGGAACAGCGCGTCCGATTTCAGCTGCGGATAATTCTCAGTGACAACCAGGAGCCGCGACAGCGCGCCGGTCAGTTCGCTCTGCGCGGCCTGGAACTTCTGCAGCGCAGCGGGATCGTTGACGACGTCGGGCGTGGCCTGGACGCTGCCGACCTTGGCGCGGGCGTTGGTGACGCCGAGCAGCACGTCCTTCTCCTGCTGGGCAAAGCCCTTCACGCTGTTGACCAGGTTGGGCACGAGGTCGGCGCGGCGTTGATACTGGTTGACGACCTCGGACCAAGCCGCCTTGACCTGCTCGTCATTGGTCTGGATGGCATTGTAGCCGCAATTGGTCAGGCTCAGCGTCATCAGCGCCGCCAGCACGGTCAGCAATTTCCGCATCGCGCGTCCCCCTTCTCCCGGTTGTGCCGCCTCGTCAGAGCACAGCTTGGGCAGCGGCGCAATGACGGCCGGCGGCCGCCGGACATAAGTCTCGGCGGCCGGAGCGTGGGTTCGGGAGAGTTCCCGGGCGACCTCGCGGATGCCAGTCATTGGCCGCGCAGGCCGTGACGGGTCTCGGTCAACTGCCCTTGCGGTCGCGTAGCTGGGTCACGAACATGTCCTGCCAGCTCGCCGGCTTGACCTTGATCGAGCCGACGCCGTGCATGAACTCGGCGATCTTCAGCACGCCCTCTGGCGTCGACGAGAACCAGGTGTCCTTGTCCTGCAGCATCTCCAGCACGTCCTCCTTGGTGGTCTTCACCTTGGCGGTGCGGGCATAGATCTCGGCCGCGGCAGCCTTGTCGTTGGCGATCAGCGTGCAGGCCTCGTCGAGCGCATCGAGGAACGCCTGCACGACCTTGGGATTGGCGTCGACGAAGCGCTTGGGCGCGAACACCACGTCCATCGTCATCCGTCCGAGCACGTCGGCGGAATTGGCAACGCGGCGAATCTTCGAATCCTTCAGCTCGATGTAGGAGAACGGCGGCGAGGTGAAATGCGCCGTGATCTCGGTCTTGCCCGAGGTGAGCGCCGCCAGCGCCTCCGGATGCGGCAGGCCGACGGTCATCGGATCGAGCTTGGCGTAGTTCTCCTTGCCGAACTCCTGCGCCGCCATCATCTGCAGCATGACCGCCGACAGCGAGGTCTTGATGCCCGGCAGGGCGATCTTGTCGCTCGGCTTGAAATCCTTCAGCGACTTGATCTCAGGATTGTTGGTGTTCATCCACAGCGAGGTCGAGCTGAGGCCGCTGACGCCGACCACCTCCACCGCCGGAATGCCCTTGGCCTTGGCCCACAGCGTGATGAAGCCGGGCGCGCCGGTGCCGGCGATGTCGAGCGAGCCGGCCATCATCGCGTCGTTGATGATGTTGCCGCCGTCGAGCATCTGCCAGTTCACCTTGAACGGACCGAGCCCGGCCTTCTCCGCCTGCTTCTCCATCAGCTTCTGATCCTCCATCACGATCAGCGGCAGATAGAGGATGCCGTAGCCCTTGGAGAGCCTGATCTCCTTGACCTCGGCCTGCGAAGCGCCGGTGGCGCCGAGCAGCGCGGTGAGGCCGAGCGCGGCGGCCGTGAGTGATTTGCTCCAGGACATGGTCGTCTCCCTTCCGTGTTGTTGTGCTTATAACTCGAAAATCAGTGCTGCATGCCCCAGCGCCGCACCGTCTTGCGCTCGATGGTCGCGAACACGAGGTTCTCGACGACGAGGCCGATGAAGATCACGGTGAACAGGCCGGCGAAGACGTTGGCCGTCTCCAACTGGTTGCGGTTCTCGAAGATGAACCAGCCGAGGCCGCCGGAGCCCGAGGACACGCCGAACACCAGCTCGGCCGCGATCAGGGTGCGCCAGGCGAAGGCCCAACCGACTTTCAGGCCGGTGAGAATGGCCGGGAATGCGGCGGGGATCAGGATGAAGCGCACCAGCTTCAACCCGCGCAGGCCGTAGTTCAGGCCGACCATGCGCAAGGTGTTCGACACCGAGCGGAAGCCGGAATGGGTGTTGAGCGCGATCGCCCACAGCACCGAATGCACCAGCACGAAGATGATACTGCCTTTGCCGAGGCCGAACCAGATCAGCGCCAGCGGCAGCAATGCGATCGCCGGCAGCGGGTTGAACATCGAGGTCAGCGCCTCCAGCATGTCGGCGCCGATCCGCGAGCCGATCGCGATCGTGGTCAGCACGGCCGCCAGCGCGATGCCGATGCCGTAGCCGATCAGCAGCGTCTCCAGCGACACCAGGGTGCGCGCAGGGATGATGCCGTTACCGATGTTCTCGAAGAAGGCTGAGAGCGTGTCAGTGAAGGTCGGAAACAACAGGGGATTGCCGAGCCACAGCCCATAGGCCTGCCACAGCGCGGCGAGTGCCACCAGGATGATGGCCTTGCGGACCGCACCGACGTGGTAGATGCGTTCCAGCCAGGACAGGCTGGCCTCGACCTTGACGTCGCCGAGGGGCGTGTCTGCATTGACGATTTCGGGGCGCAGCGCCATCGTCTCGCTCATGATGCTCTCCTCGTGTCTCAGTGATGGCCGAACAGCATGTCGTTGATGCGCCCTTCGAGCGCGACCTGTTCGGGCGAGCCCATCGTGCCCGGCGGCACGCTGTTGAGCTCGGCGCGGACGCGGCCGGGATGCGGCGACAGCAGCAGGATGCGCGAGCCGATCTTGATCGCCTCCTCGATCGAATGCGTCACGAACAGCACGGTGAAGCGGGTGTCCTGCCAAAGCTGCAGCAGCTCATCCTGCATCTTGCGCCGGGTCAGCGCGTCAAGCGCGGCGAACGGCTCGTCCATCAAGAGCACGTCGGGCTCCATCGCCATGCCCCTGGCGATCGCGACACGCTGCTTCATGCCGCCGGAGAGCATATGCGGATAGGAGTCGATGAACTTGGTGAGGCCGACCTTGTCGATATAGGACTTGGCGCGCTCGTTGGCTTCCGCCGTGCCGAGCCGGCCGCTGGCGGTCAGCGCGAACACGACGTTCTCGCGCACCGTCTTCCACGGGAGCAGCTGGTCGAACTCCTGGAATACCATCATGCGGTCCGGGCCGGGCTCGGTGACATCGTGGCCCTTGAGGCGGATGCGGCCCTCGGTCGGCTTCAGATAACCGCCGATCGCCTTGAGAAGCGTGGATTTGCCGCAGCCGGAGGGCCCCAGCAGCACGAAGCGGTCGGAATCGAAGACCTTGAAATCGACGCGGTAGGTCGCCGTGACCAAGGTGTCCGGCGTCTTGTACTGGAGCGTCACGCCCTCGACGGAGAGCAGCGGCTCGAACTGAGATGGCGATTGATGGACGGTCATGCGTCCTCCCCTCCGTTATATTGCAGTGCGAAATTTCGCTTGGTGCACTTCGGCGCCCTTATCCGAGGTGATAGAGGAGGAGACTGACGCGAACCTGACTCCGAGGCGGACAACGAGACCGTGCGCATCCTGCTGGTGGAAGACACGCCCGAGATCGGCGCCGCCGTGACCAGCCGGTTCGAGCGGATCGGCTACGCCGTCGACTGGGAAAAGGACGGCCGCACCGCGAGCGAGCTGATCGAGGTGCAGACCTATGACCTGATCGTGCTCGACGTGATGCTGCCGAACATGGACGGCTTTGCCGTGCTCAAGCACCTGCGCAAGCGCGGCCTGCGCACGCCGGTGCTGGTGCTGACCGCGCGCTCGGCGGTGGACGACCGCATCGGCGCGCTCGACCTCGGCGCCGACGACTACCTGATCAAGCCGTTCGACTATCGCGAGCTGGAGGCGCGGGCGCGGGCGCTGCTGCGCCGGGCCGCCGGCCAGTCCGACAATCTGCTGACCCTGGGGCCGCTGGTGATCGACCGCGCCGGGCGCACCGCCAGCGTCGCCGGCCAGCCGCTGGACCTGACGCGGCGCGAGCTGACCGTGCTGGAAATCCTCGCCGCACGCCCTGGGCGTTACGTCGCCAAAGAGGAGCTGGTCGAGCAGCTGTTCAGCTTCGACCAGGATCCGAGCCCCAACGCCGTCGAGCAGTTCGTCGCCCGGCTGCGGCGCAAGCTGGCGGCGACAACAGTCGAAATCAAGACCGAGCGCGGCCTTGGCTATCAGCTCCACGCTTCGTGACCTCAGGACCTCGCTGCGCGCGCGGCTGTTGATCGCGATCGGCGCGATCCTGGCCGTCGGCGCCGTCGTGCTGAGCCTCGCCGCCTGGCAATATGCCGCCACCGCCGCGCGCGACGCCTATGACAAGCTGCTCGCCGGCGGCGCCGTGCAGATCGCCGAGAACATCTACATGCAGGGCGGCGTCGTGACGCTGGATCCGCCGGCGGCAGCGTTTGCGACCTTGTCGGCCTATGACCTCGTGTTCTATCGCGTCACCGATCCGCGCGGCGTCGTCGTCGCCGGCTATGACGATCTCGCCGTCACCGCGCCCGCCAGGGCGCTGCGCGAGGGCGTGGTGCTGCGCGACGGCATCTATCGCGACCAGGCCGTGCGCATCGCCGCGGTAGCGCGCAAGCTCGACGGCGCGCCCGGAGACGGCTGGAGCCAGATCGTGCTGGCGCAGACCCTGCGCGCCCGCGACGCGCTGACCTGGGATCTTGCCTCGAAGGCGATCGGCCTCATCGCCGCGATGAGCGTGCTGGCGCTGGTGGCGACTGCGCTATGCCTGCGGCTGGTGTTCGCGCCGCTGACGAGGATCGAGGCCGAGATCGTCAAGCGCCGGCCGGACGATCTCAGCCCGATCGCGATCACGCCGCCGCGCGAGGTGCGCGCGCTGGTCGGCGCGATCGACGGCTTCATGCAGCGCCTCGCCGAGCGCATCGCGCTGATGCAGCGCTTCATCGCCGACGCCACCCACCAGCTGCGCACGCCGCTCGCTGCGATCGATGCCGAGGTCGAGCTGCTGAGCGATCAGACCAAGGACCCGAAGGCGTTCGACAGGCTGCGCAGTCGCATCGCGGATCTCGCCCGCCTCACCAGCCAACTGCTCGATCACGCCATGATCCAGCACCGCGCCCAGGCGCCGCGCTTCGCCGCGACCGACATCAACGCGCTGGCCAAGTCGGTGTTGTCGCAGAGCGTCCCGTTGTCGCTCGACCGCGAGGTCTCCGTCAGCTTCGTGCCAGCAGAAGACGATGCCGTCATCGCCGCCGATGCCATCAGCCTGCGCGAGGCACTCGCCAATCTCATTCACAACGCGCTGGCGCATGGTGCAAAGATGCGGTTGATGGTGACGGTGGAAAGCAAGGCGAGCCATGTCGCGATCATCGTCTGGGACGACGGCCCCGGCATCGCCGCCGAGGCGCAGCAGCGATTGCTATCTCCCTTCCAGAAAGGCGACGGCTCCCACGGCTCAGGCCTTGGCCTCGCCATTGCGAGCGAGGTCGCGCAGGCCCATGGCGGCCGTCTGCGGTTCAGCGGAGTGGCAGGCGACTTCAGTGTGCGACTGGAGCTGCCGGTCGATCGGTCGACGGCAATCGATGCACGTCCAGATTCACAGCTCAAACAGCAGCGGACATGACGTCGTCGTCCCGCGGCGGATCACGCCCGAGTCTTGCGATCGACATGCCCTTTCGAAGATCGAGAGGGCGCAGGGAAGGCCGGGAGCTCGCCGCCCCCATGGCCCCCGTGCGAACAAAATGCACGGGGCAGGAACCACAGGTTCGGCCGAGACGTCCCGGCCTTCCCTGCGCGACGGTTTTAACGCTTATATCGTGCTCTTCTCGGTGCACCGGGCTTTTTGGCCACCGTCGTCGCTCGGATCATCACCCAAGCAACTTAGCATCAGCGTCGGGATGCCAGAACCACACGACTTCACGTCCGCCCTCGCCGCGTTCGTCTCACGCCGCAAAAACGTCCATCGCATCCCCGCCTCGCGTGTCGTGACGATCGCGCGCAACGCCCCTCTCGTCGAGGCGGGATGCGTGCATCATCCATGATTTCTGATAAAAAGAAAGAGGAAAATTTCGGGACTACGGCCTCACCAGCCCTTGCGCGTTGAAACGGCTGGCGAAATGAGTTTTTGCGCGCCCATGATTTTTCGTCCCCTACGGCACTCCCGTACGATCGGACCGGCACAAATCTTCGCGCGTTTTGCCCGACTCAGCCGCCCCCCGGTCGCGACCGTTGGGGCGGACATCCTGGCTTGCCAGCATTCCCGGCAGCTTTAGCTTGGGTATTTTCGTCGTAGACGGACCGACCGACTTTGATCGAAATCAATACGTAGTATTCTGAGATAATTTCTACTTCTAGGTGTAAGAATTACTGAATTCAAGTTCGCGCCAAGCTAACGGGTGCTGGTCGGTTTTATATTGAGTTGACCGCTTGACATCGAACCGGGACGCAAGTGGCAGCGCGCAATTTAGGAGAAAGAACCATGACCGATGAAGATCTGTTTCTCAGTAAAGACAAAACAACAGTAACGGACAAAAAAGGCAAAACCATTTTGGTGCGAACCGAGATCGATGGAAAGACAATATATGTCGAGCCATCCTTGGCAAAGGCATCGGGAAAATACTGTGTAAGTTTTGGAAAAAAGAAGATCTGTGTCAATTGGGATGAACATAAGGCGTGTATCGGATGGGACGACATTGAGTTTTGTTTGAAATGGGAAACTAAACCCTAGTTCTCTTCTCAACTCATTGCTTTCCAGTGATGATGCCCAAACGATACGGCCTCTCGCGCTGACTGGACGCCCGGGGCGTGACATTACGTCGTCTGCTCATCGCTGAATCGCCCGACTCCCCACCCTTGTCCACCGTCAGGCCACCACCGCAAGAGGGATCGAGCCGCACTTCTGCGCGGTCCTGCGAAGGCTCACCATCCCGATTGGCCGACCGCGAGCAACCAGTCTTTTTCGAGGCTGGGGGATTTGCGGCGGGGTCGTAAGAGCGAAGTAGATTCTACCGGAGCCTACTATTTTGGATGTCAACTTCGGACCAAGGGCGGCTGTGGCCGGCAGGCGGGTGGCACAGCCGATCTGACCCCAGCTCCGGAAATGTCGGGCGCGCTCCAGCACTTTCGCTTCGGGCCATGAGCCGACATGCCGTGCTGTTCGATCACCACGGCGGCCGTAGACGAAATCTCCATCAGGTGCCCAGGCAGCTCTCAATTGATGATCGACTCATATTTGTTGGCTCTTGAACCGCTTACCCAGGGTGATCCGACAAGCCGGCTTTTCCGTAGCCTTCCAGCGTGCACATGCAAAGTGTAAGGGCTTGGCGAAACGAGTTGGCAGAATAGCGAGACCGTGGAATTCTGACACGAACTCCGTCGAGGATCGTTAAGCCCATCTTTTGGGAGAACCTCTCATGGCCTGGGTGATCTTATTCATTGGCAGCCTTTGCGAGGTGGGTTGGCTGATCGCTCTCAAATATTCCGAAGGTCTCTCGCGCCTGCCGTCGATCCTGGTCACCGTGGGTTTTATGGGCGCCAGCGTCGGTTGTCTTGGCCTCGCCATGAAGACGATCCCGATGGGCACGGCCTACGCCGCGTGGACCGGCGCGAGCATCGCCGTCGCCACTCTCTTCGGAATCTATCTGTTCGACGAGCCGACGACCGCGACCCGGCTCGCCTCGATTGGTCTCATTGTACTTGGCATCGTCGGACTGCGCCTCGAGTCCGGATAGGCGTGCCAATCCTCAAAAATAGCTCTCGAGCGCCCCGCGCCGCCTGATGTCGAGTGTCGCGCAATGGAATGCGCCGCCAAATGCGGCGTAATGCAGGAATTCGCAGGGGATCGGCTCGAAACCCCATTGCTCGATCGCACGCATCGTTCGCACATGATGCGGATCAACGATGATGCGCTTTTCGTCCACCATCAGTACATTCATGTTGAGCCATTTTCCGCATAGCGACGTGATATTGAGCATGCGATCGGTGATCGGATCAGGCTCGGGAGCGACGAGAATGTCCCATTTCTTCAGTATGTCCGGGAGGCGGCTGACGTCGATGTATTCGGGATTGATCAGAAGCCTGCCCGGCCCCAGCGGCAAAATGGTCGTGTCGATGTGCATCGGGCTACGACAGCGGCTCTCGATCTCGTGGATGCGATAGCCGTCGCCGAGATGGCGGCGCAGCCATTCGATGCCGGATGCATTGGTGACATTGCTGAGGGTTACAAACAGATCGCGCCCGCAGCGAACGAAATCGGCAGCGTCGAACACCGGTTCGAATTCAGTCAGAATATATGACATCGGCTCACCTTTTTCGGGCCGTCTGAAATCGGCGTTATACAGTTCGTCCGTGAGTTGCGGCCGTGGCGCGGCAGTCCAGCGGGCGCCGCGACGGAAATAGTCCTTCAGGACCGGACGAAAGGAATGGGTCTCGAAATAGCGGCTGGGCCACGCCATGGGCGTTTCAATAATTTCGTCTCCGATCACGAGCATGCTATCGCGCGGGCAGGAGTTGCAGAAGCCGCGCGAAGACCATTCGGGCGTGCTGAAGCGCTTCTTGAAATCAACCGGTTCCGGTCGGGTGACCACCACGCCAAGCGACTGCAACAACGCAATAAAGCCATCGAGCTCGCGCTGAGCCGGTTCAATCAACATCCTTGGATAGCGGAAGCCCCCGAGCAGCGCTTGCGCCCGTGCAGCCATTCCCGGAATGTTACAGGCGACGACCGGATGGGCGGATGGGATCGTCGCGCCTTCGAGCCTTCCGACAATCACTTCCTCGAGTGGATCCCACTCATTGTGCGAGTTGACCGGAGAGATCCTTACCTTGCGGTCGGCATCCGGGCCGATTTCGTGCGTGATCATGGCATGACCAAAGCAGGAGGTTGCTGATGTGGCAGGAATACTCTGGTGCGACAGCATCGCCGGCGCATAGCCTCAGTGCTGCAATGCACCACAATCCGTCCTTAACAAACGGCGCGGCGCTTCCGGCCCGGTGCGGTGGCAGGGCTGCACGGCGAGCGCCCGGCATCATGTCGCGCGGCGTGCGAGCGCCACAACGCAGATATAAGGATGACGTTGTATCTGTCCTCAGGGTTCCGCCCCGTCAGGAGCCGCCTTTCTTGAATTCCAGCGGCGCGGCCGGCTTGAACTGGCTGCTCACCTCGCCGACCAGATCTCTGTCCGCCCCGGACAGGTCGAGCTTGCGGATCGGAGCGCCGACGGAAAGGTCGATGAGCGGCAAGTTGACCCAGACGATGTTCGGGCTGAGCGTCGATTCGAAGAAATAGAGCCGGTCGGTCGAGTCGGCGACGGCCCGCCAGATCGTATGCGATGCCTCCGGTCGCTTCGGGTCTGGCCGCACGAAAGGCTGCGCCACGTTGCGCATGACCGACAACATGCGGGCCACGGTCTGGCGGGTGTCCGACGGCTTGGTCTGGTTCTGGATGTAATAGGCGGCGCGGACGAAGCGGTCGGCCGCTTCGCTCGTCCCCGGCAGCGCTTCGGTGCCGCCAAAGACGTGGTATTTCTTCAGATTGGCGAGCTGCTCGGGGAAGGGCGGCGAGTTCGTCATGACCAGATAGCGGCGGTCGTGATGAACGCGCACCTTGCCGCTATCGACGATTTCGATGATCGCCGAATCGCCCGTCGCGTCCGAAAGCGACAGATGCACGGTCGCCGTCGCGTATCCGGGCATGCCGGCGGTGATGAGTTGATAGCGACCGGTTTCGATATCGGCCACGGCCTCGGCAACGGTGGCAAAGTTGTCGAGGTTGTATTGCGCCCATAGCGACAGCGCGAGGCCGGGGCGCTTGAGATCGCGCTTTCCGTAATCGCTCTCGGAGAGCCACAGCAGGTTGGCGACAAGACCTTTTTCATTCATGCCGTCGGCGATCGCCAGATTATAAACCGCCCCGCCGACGCTGCCGTATTTCGACGTCCAGCTCAGTTCGTTGTCGTCGCCGCTCTCGCCTTTGCGCGCAAGGCCGCGCGGGAAGGCCCAGAGATCGGTGCGCATGTCTTCGGGCCAATCCATGTTGCGCCCGGTGACAACGGCCTGACCATTATCGGCCCAGAGGACGCGCGAACACGCGTCCGCCAGAGATGATCCAGACGCGACCATTGCCAAAGCCATCGCCCCGCTCATCACGCCCGCACACCGCCGCATGGTCGCGCTCCTCGTTGTGTTGGATACAATCTAGAGGCGAGTGCGAGTCGGCGACCTTGATCTGGGTCAATCATCGTCGCTCTCGGTCGCGACGCCGCGACGATTCGCGTGAGATCGTTGTCTTGCCGGGCTCGGCGGGGCGATCCGACAGCATCGTCCCCTCAGGTGCGCAATTGCACCGAAAATCTCGAGATTCCGGATTCAGCCCTGACGGGCTGCCCGGAATGGCGGGCTATGACGCAGCGAGATCAGTCGCCGCTGGGCATGCAGGGGCGCGACCGGATGCGGGCGTAACCCTCGCCGCCCTCGTCACCGAACAGTTCGGCGCAGATCGGCGCGTTGAGCGACGCAACAGGAGCACGTCCGACGCGGGAGCGTCCCGCGCGCTCGCTTAGGCCGACGCTTTGGCTTTTGCCGCCTTCGCCTCGGAGATCGCCGCCCACACCTTTTCCGGCGTCAGCGGCGTCTGCAGGTTGGTGATCCCCAACTCGAACAGCGCGTCCATCACGCCGTTGGTGACGCAGGGCGGGCCGCCGATGGCGCCGGATTCGCCGCAGCCCTTGGCGCCCAGCGGGTTGGTCTTGCACGGCGCAGAATCGTCGAGCGTGACCACGATCGGCGGCACGTCGTCGGCGCGCGGGATGCAGTAGTCTTGATAGGTCGCGGTCAGGAGCTGGCCGTCGGCATCATAGGCGACGTTCTCGTACAGCGCCTGGCCGATGCCCTGCGCGACGCCGCCATGGATCTGGCCCGCCACCAGCATCGGATTGACGGCGACGCCGACGTCGTCGACCGTGGTGTAACGCACCACGCGGCTGATGCCGGTCTCCGGATCGATCTCGACCTCGCAGACATGCGTGCCGTTCGGCCAGCTCGGACCGTCGACCTCGCCCTCGCTGTCGACCGAGAGCTTGGCCTGCTTCTCCTTGCCGGCGATCTCGAACAGGCTGATGCGGCGGTCGGTGCCAACGACCGTCAGGACGCCATCGCGATATTCGATGTCCTCGACCGCGGTCTCCAAGAGGTTCGATGCCTTCTCGCGCGCCTTGGCAATGAGATCGTTTGACGACACCGCCACCGCGGTGCCGCCGACGAACAGCGAGCGCGAGCCGACGCTGCCGAAGCCGGTGGCGAGATCCGTGTCGCCCTGCACGACGTCGATCTTGTCCAGGGGAATGCCGAGCGTGTCGGAGATCATCTGGGTGTAGGTGGTCTGCAGGCCCTGCCCCATCGCCATGGTGCCGGAATGCAGGATCACGCGGCCTTCGGCCGTCGCATGCAGCGACACCTTCTCGGTGTGGGCGCGGCCGCCGGTCCATTCGATATAGCTGGTCAGGCCGCGGCCGTAGAGCATGCCGCGCTTCTTCGCCTCGCGCTTGCGCGCGTTGAAGCCGTCCCAATCGGCAAGCTTGGACGCGCGCTCCAGCATGTGGGCGAAGGCGCCGGAATCATAGACCTGGCCGACGGCGTTGGTGTAGGGGAGCTGCGCCGGCTTGATGTAGTTGGTCTTGCGGATGGCGCGCGGATCGATCCCGATCTGGCGCGCGGCCGCATCGAACAGCCGCTCGACGATGAACACCGCCTCGGGGCGTCCGGCACCGCGATAGGCGCCGACCGGCGCCGTATGCGTCATCACGGTCTTGACCTCGAAATGCACCAGCGGCAGGTCATAGACTCCGGTCTGCACGAACGGCCCGAGCACCAGCGGGATGATGTTGGCCGCGCCCGACGAATAGGCGCCGGTGGCGCCGATCGAACGCACCCGATAGGCCAGCACCCTGCCCTTGGCGTCCAAAGCGAACTCGGCCGTCGAGGTGAGGTCGCGGCCATGGGTGCCGCCGACGAACTCGTCGGTGCGCTCGGCGCGCCAGCGGATCTTCTTGGCCAGCTTGGTCGCGGCATAGGCGACGATGCCGTCCTCCGGATAGAGGTTGGTCTTCTGGCCGAAGCCGCCGCCGATGTCGCCGACCAGCACGCGCACGCTCTCCTTCGGCCGCTTCAGCACGGCTTCCGCAAGGACGTCACGGGTCGAGGCCGGCGTCTGCGACTGCACATGGAGCAACAGCCGGCCGGTCTTCTTCTCGATCTCGGCAATGGTCGAGCGCGGCTCCATCGCCGAGGGCACCAGGCGCTGGCTCGTGATGTCGAGCGACACTTTGTGCGCAGCGCTGGAGAAGGCCTCCTCCACCTTGGCGGCATCGCCATAGCTCATCGCGGCAACGATATTGTCCGGCGCCTCGGCCCAGACGACGGGCGCACCCGGCTCGAGCGCCTTCACCGGATCGGTCACCGCCGGCAGCACCTCGTAGTCCACGACGATCGCTTCCGCCGCTTCCTGCGCGATCGTGCGCGAGGTCGCGACCACGGCGGCGACCGCTTCGCCGGTGAAGCGGACGATCTCGTGCGCCAGCAGACGGCGCGGCGGCACCGTCATCGGCTTGCCGTCGGGCCGCTTGAAGATCGCCAATGTCGGAATGGTGCCGACATCGTCGGCGACGAGGTCCGCGCCGGTGTAGATCGCCTGCACGCCGGCGATCTCCCGCGCGGCGGCGGCATCGATGGACACGATCTTCGCATGGGCATGCGGCGAGCGCAGCACGTAGAGCCAGAGCGCGCCATCCTCCGCCTTGTCGTCGATGAACTGTCCCTTCCCGGTCAGCAGTCGCTGATCCTCCAGACGCTTGACGGGCTGCCCCGCACCAAACCGCATATTGTTGGGAAGAATGTTCATTCGTCAGTCCTTGGTCAGTTCAAATGCAATTGCATGCGTTTTAGCGGATCGCAGTTCCGCTGGCCAAGCCGTGATTGTGCTGGTGCGGCATACCACACTGTCATGCCCGGGCTGGGCCCGGGCATCCACGACTTCGTTTCCGCTTGGCATGGATGGCCGGGTCGGCACGGCCATGACGGCATTAAGGATCTTGGCATTACCCCAGGCTGCTGAGGACCTCTTCGACGACCTTGCGCTGCTCGAGCGAGAGCGGGGCCTGGGGCGGCACGGGATCGCCGACGTCGTAGCCCTGGATCGACAGGCCGGCCTTGATGCAGGCCGCGAGGTTGAAGCGGGCGAAGGCCTCGTTGACGCGCCACAGCTTCTTCTGCAGCAGCATCGCATCGTCCCAGCGGGACGCCTTGCAGAGATTGTAGAGTTCGACGCTCTGGCGCGGGATGATGCAGGCCGGCCCGGCCATCCAGCCCTTGCCGCCGATCAGCATCACCGCCGCCGGAATGTGCGAGGACGCAGCGAACACCTTGATGGCGTCGCCGCAGCGAGTGATGATCGACAACAGCCGGCCGGTGTTGGTAGACGCGTCCTTGATGTAGTTGATGCGCGGATGCTCGGCGAGGCGCGCAATGACATCGAGCGACAGGTCCGAGCGCTGGAACTGGGGATTGGTGTAAATGACGATGGGAACGTCGACCGCATCGGCAATCGCCCGGAAATACGCCTCGATGCCGGCGTCGTTGACCGGGAAGTAGGCTTCGAGCACCGCCAGGATGCCGGTTGCGCCGCGCTTCTGGTAAGCCTTGGCCTGCGCCACCGCGTCAGCGATCGCGGTCGAGGCCACGCCTGCGATCACGGGAACGCGGCCCTGGGCCGCATCGATGGTCGTCTCCACGACGGCCATGCGCTGGGCGCGATCGAGATAGGCGAACTCACCGGTGGAGCCGAGCGGCGTCAGGCCGTGCACACCGGCATGGATCAGGTCGTCGCACAGACGCCCCAGCACCTCCGTACGGATCGTGCCATCCGCGCCGATCGGCGAGGCCAGGTAGGGAAAGACACCGTGAAATTCAGCCATGCGGCCGGTATAGCGGCCGGGCCGCTGGTTCCGCAAGCAGGCGCCTGATCGCGGGCGGCTTCCGCTGCACGGAGCGTTTCCAAAAACGGCGTCCGCCCTGGCGGAACCTGGCTCGCGCGGGCGGGTGAGCGACGGTGCCACACTGCTGCGGCAATCGCATGTTGTCGCAAATAACTGACCTGCCAATCAGCTCCCGTTAAATCCGGCTTCAAACTTTCTCTTCACCATAGAGGAAGATCCGGCGGCGGAGGCGGCTAGAGAGCAGCGACTCAATCTGAGATTGCGCGCTCCATGACGAGGAAAGACGAGCGCGATGGCTCAAACACGGCAAAAATGGCTACGAACTTCGCCATTTTCAGTCATTTTTCCGCCGGATTGACCAACCATCATGCCAAGCGGAAACAGTTAGTACGAGTGCTCCAGCGTAAATTCGCCGTAGGAATTTCGATCGGAGACGAGGGAAGCCTGCAGCGAGAACGACGATGAAGACGCTTTACGATTTACTCGGAGCTCTTCCGGACGATGACGCTGACGATATCCGGGTGGCCTTCCGCAAAGCGGTCAAAGAGAGCCACCCCGACGTCAATCCCGGCGATCCGGACGCCGCGCTGCGGTTTCGACAGATCATCCGCGCCAACGACATTCTTGGCGACAAGGAGCAGCGCACGGCCTATGACCGGCTGCTCGGCGCCGCGCAGGACGAGCATCGGCAGGATTCCAAGCTCGCCGTCGTCGCCAAGGTGCACAAGGTCGCGTCCGGCGTGATGGCGCTGGCCGGCGCGTCCGCCTTGGCGCTGACGGGCTACCTCCTATTCACCCACATGTCCTCGGCATCCGTCGCGCCGCTCGAGCCGATCGTGGTTGCGACCAACAAGGTAAAGCCGAACCAGGTTCCCGCCAGGCCGATCGACAGCCTCACTGACGCGGCGACGGCCAGCGACGCGGCCGCGAATCCCGGCAGCGACCCGGCTGCCGGCACGACGGTCGGCAACGGCAATGCGTCGAGCAGCAATGCCTCAGCTCCCGCCGAGCCGCTGCCGTTGCGGGTCAGCAAGGTGGACGTGGTCTATTCGGCCGAGCAGGAGCGTACGCCCTGCGCGGCGGGCGCGACCGCGCCATGCACGGCAGATGCAATGCTCGCCGGCGGCACGGCGTCGAGCGAGGCCCAGGCCCGTCACGATCGCGGCATGGCCGCGTTCCAGAAGGGCGATTTCGCGGCGGCGCTGGCCGATCTCGACGCCGCGATCCAGCTCGATCCCCGTTACCACGAGGCCTATATCGACCGCGGCATCGTGTTCTATCGCATGCGCAAGTTCGACCGCGCCTTTGCCGACGTCGCGGCCGCAAAGCGCATCGAGAAGACCAACCGCGCCGTGCTCGACGCGATGGCGAAGCGTCAGCCGCTGCGGCCGCTGAAGCTCGAGCCGCCCAAATCCGACATCAAGGCGGAAACGCCGAAGGCCGAGGCGCCGAAAGTGGCGACGGCGGCGCCGATGCCCTCGCGAATGTCGACGGCGACGCCGATCTACCCGACCACCGATCCCAGCCGCGCGCCTTGAGCGATTGCCGGATTGACGAAGATTTAAGGTAACTTCGAACCTTCGTCGCGCGAACCGTTCAAGCCCATCAACTGTTAGGAAAGGTGTCGCATGGTGTCCCCATGGGACACGGGCTGCTTTCCAGATTCATCCATCCGAACCCGGCGATCCGGCGCGAGCTCGTCGATCTCCTGTACACCTCTCTGCCGCAGGTCATGTCGATCAATGCGGCCGCCATCACCGGCTCTGTCACGCTTGCGGTCCTGCACGACGATCCCGGCTACATCGCGATCTCGTTCGCGATCATCGTCAACGCCATCGGTCGCGTCGTCAGCCTGCTGCGCTACAAGCAATATGCGGGGCGCCTGTCCGATCGCGACGTGATCCTCTGGGAGAAGGTCTACGCCGCGGGCGCCGCCGCCTTCGGCCTTGCGCTTGGGGCCCTCACCTTTCGCGCGTTCCAGCTCAACGATGCTCCGGGCGCATGGATCGCCTTCGGCCTGTCGATGTCCTATTGCGTCGGCATGGTGTCCCGCGCGGCGATCCGCCCGTGGGTCGTGCTGACGACCACCGCCGTGCTGCTCGCCCCGACGCTGATCGCCGGATTGATGCGCCCCGAGCTGCCCTATCAGCTCGGCGCCGTTCTGCTGGTGCTGTTCTGGTTTTCGATCCGCGAGGCATCGCGTCATCTCAGCACCGCGTTCATCGAACGGCTCGAGGCCAAGCACGCACTGGCCCGCCAGGCCAACCATGATTTCCTGACCGGCCTGCCGAACCGCGCCGCCTTCCTGGCCGCGCTTGAACGCGCGGTCGGGACCATCGCGATCATTGCCATCGACCTCGACGGTTTCAAACCTGTCAACGACCGCCACGGGCACCACGCGGGCGACGAGCTGTTGCGGCAAGTCGCGACCCGGCTGTCGAGCTGTGTCGGCCCGGGCGGCCTCGCCGCGCGCTTCGGCGGTGACGAGTTCATGCTGCTGAGGCCGGTCGCGCGCGGCGCGAACGGACGCGACGAGGCGCTGGGGCTCGCGCGCGAGGCGGTCCGCTCGCTATCGATGCCGTTCCTGCTGTCCGACATACCCGTGGTGATCGGCGCCAGCGCCGGCCTGCTGGTGAACGACCGGCCGCTCACGGACGAGGCCATGGACGAGGTGCTGCGCGAGGTCGACAGCGCGCTCTACGCCGCCAAGCGCGCCGGGGGCGGCTGCTGCACCTGGGCCGAAGCCGCCGACGGCGCATTGCGGCAGGCGAGCTGACGCGCGCCCTTCGATCTCAAACGACGACCATCTCGCGCAGCAGTGCGTCGATCTCGGCGGCGTCGAGCTCACCTTCGCGTCCGATCAGCACGAGCTGGGCCGTGAGGCCGTCCGCGGGCGGCACCGGCGATGGCGCCAACGTCCCGCGCGTCGCCACCGACTGAAACAGGATCGGCTGTCCCGGATGGTCGGTGAACAGCAGGATGCCCTTGATGCGCAGCGTGCGCGGCGCGAGCTTTCCGATCACCTGCTGAAAGCGGGCCAGCGACAGCGGAGCACGGGAGGTCCAGGTGAGGGTTGCGAAAGGTTGCGACATCGTCGGCACCTGCTTGGGCAGCTCTCGCGGCGCGCGAATGTCGCGGCTGAACAGCAGGTCCGGCGCGACGATGCCATGGGCGATCTCGAAGATCGCCGATTGCGGCTTGGTGCGGCCCACGACGGCGCGAACCTCGTCGAGGGCGGCGCGGTCGAGCAGGTCGGCCTTGCTCAGCAGCACGAAATCGGCGGCGCGCAGCTGCGAGCGCCACAGCGCGTCGTGCTCGATCTCAGGATCGTCGCGCAGCCGCTGCGGATCGACCAGCGTGACCACGGTCTCGAGCGGCGCGACCTTGAAGATCACGGGATCCATCAGGTTGCGAATGATCTCGGCCGGATCGGAAATGCCGGATGTCTCGATCGCAATCGCATCGGGGACCGGATAGCGCTTGATGACGGAGGACAGCGTGCGCAGCAGGTCGCCCTGCAGCGAGCAGCAGATGCAGCCGTTCTTCAGGCTGATCACCTCCTCCGTCACCGTGCCGAGCAGTTGGGCGTCGATGTCGACCGTGCCGAAGTCGTTGACGATGGCGGCGATGCGCCGCCCGTCCGGATTGGCGAGCAGATGATTGAGCAGGGTCGTCTTGCCGGCGCCGAGCGATCCGGCAACCAGCAGGACCGGGACGATCATGACAGGACCGGACGGCGCACCGCCTGTCCCGGCCTGACATCGCGAACAAGATCACCATTTGCGATGACGGCGCGGCCATGGACGAGCAGATGCCGCACGCCCTCGGACGGCCGGTTCATGTTGAGGAAGTCGGCGCGGTCGCGCAGGCTGGCGAGATCGAGCACCGCGATGTCGGCGTCGCAGCCGGCCTGCAGCCGTCCCTTCTTTCGCATCGCGGGCGTCGATGGTTCCAGAATCCGGGCCGGGATCAGCGTGCACTTGGCGAGGCCCTCCATCAGCGGCACCGCCTTGCGGTCCAGCACCCATTCGCGCAGGAATTTTGTGAACGTCGCCGACGAGCGCGGATGCGACACTGCGTCGTCCGGCAACGGCCAGGCGTCGCCGGTGTAGTCCGTGCCGTTGGACAGGATCCACGGCATCGCGTCCGACGCGATGGCGCCCCCTGGAAACAGCACGGAGACGTCGAGCAGGTCGCGGTGGCGCTGGTTGACGGCGACATCGAGGAAATGGATCAGCACCAATGCGCCGGGATCTTCCTGCTGCCGCGCGAGCAATTCGTCGCGGCTGCCGAGACGATGACGCTCGGCGACCATCTCGATCGCGTCATAGCCGGTGCCCATGCGCTGGCAGAACGCCGGATCGGCGAAGAAGCCGGCGCCGACCACCGTCGAGCCGGTCCCGTAGGGATAGGCTTCAGTCGTGACTTTGAGGCCCTGCGCCTGCGCGGTCTGCACCAGCTCGGCGCAGCGCTCGACATCCTGCAGGCTGGTGCTGTTGAAATGGCAGATGTGCATGTGGGCACCGGTCGAGCCGGCAAGCCCGATCAGCCGCGTATAGGCGTCGACCGAGCTGCGCGGATCGACATTCGACATGTAGGCAATGTGCGTATAGGTCGGCACGTTCTGCTTGGCAGCCAGGCTGCACAGCTCCGACAGCTCCTTCATGCCGGTGCCGGGCGCATACGCATTCGGGAAGGCGATGCCAAGGCCGCCCTGCTCCAGCCCCTGCCGGGTGCGCTCGACGATCTCCGCGGTCTCGGCCGCAGTCGCGACCTCCTCGACCCAGCGCTTGTCGCGCATCGCCTCGCCCATGCCGGCGATGCTGGATGCGGTCTGCTGCGTCGTCATCGTCGCGATGCGCGCGAACACCCAGCCGGAAGCGGCGCCATAGTTGAGAAGGCGGCCGATCGCCGCCTGCTCGTCATACCATCGTGCCACCGGCATGACGCCGATCTCGAGCTCGAGCGTCGTGGTGACGCCGTCGAACGCCTGCATGCGGTCCGCCGGCAGCGACTGGCCGTGCGCGTGCAGATCGATGAAGCCGGGCACGACGGCAAGGCCGGCCGCATCGATGACCTGATCCGCCGCTCCGGTGACGTCGCCCACGGCGGCGATCGCGCCATCCTTGATCGCGACGTCGGCGGTGACGTCGAGTTGCGTTTCGGGGTCGAGCACGCGGCCGCCGCGAATGATCAGATCGTAGTGAGGCATGAATCAGCTGGGCTCGCAAAGTGGAACTGCGCGCAGGCCTAACACAGATGCGCGGCGATGAGAACGCGGCGGGAGAGATCGATGCTCTCCGAGCCATGCGTGACGCACTTATCAGTTCGTCGAACTGGGGCGCCGCTCTTCCCCTTGCGCAAGGGATCGGTCAGGATTGCGAAAAACGACCTCTCGGCATCCGCCGTTCGACAGAGGAGACCCGAATGGCTTCGCCCACACGGCGCATCGCCGACTTCACCTGCGAGAAGCAGCCGGCGACGGGCTCGCGCGGGATGGTCGTCACCAACCATCCGCTCGCCTCCAGCGCCGGCGCCGAGATGCTGATACGCGACGGCAATGCGATCGATGCCGCGGTCGCTTCCCTGTTTGCGCTCACCGTGGTCGAGCCGATGATGGTCGGAATTCTCGGTGGCGGCCTGTCGCACATCCGCCTCGCCGACGGCCGCCACGTCGTGCTCGACGGCCTGAGCACCGCGCCGTCGCGCGCTGACCCCGGCATGTACGATCCGGTCTCCGACGAGATCGCGTTGGCGCGTGAGACCCGCGGCCGCCGCAATGTCATCGGCGCGCTGGCGGTCGCCGTGCCCGGCGCGCTGAGGGGATGGTGCGAGGCGCTGTCACGCTACGGCCGGCTGCCGCTGGCCGAGGTGATGGCGCCGGCGATCCGGCTCGCCGAGCATGGTTTCATCGCCAGCCCCTATCTCAACGACTGCGTGCGACTGGTCGCGAGCGATCTCGCGCGCGATCCGCGTCTCGCCGCGCTGTTCCTGCCCGGCGGCGCGCCGGTGAAGGCCGGCACGCGCGTCATCCAGAGCGACTACGCGGCATCGCTGCATCTGATCGCGGACCAGGGACCCGGGGCGCTCTACGGCGGAGCGCTCGGTGCCGCGCTGGCCAGCTACATGGCGGAGAACGGCGGCTTGATCGATGCCGCGGATCTCACCGCCTACCGCGTGACCGAGCGCGCGCCGATCCGCGGCCTCTATCGAGGCCATGAGATCATCGGCCCGCCGCCGCCCTCCTCCAGCGGCGTGCACATCGTGCAGATGCTGAACATCCTCGAAGGCTTCGATGTCGGCGGGCTCGGCTTCGGTTCGGCCGATGGCGTGCATCTGCTCGCCGAAGCGCTGAAGATCGCCTTCGCCGACCGCGCGGTCGCCACTGCCGATCCCGCTTTCGTCGACGTGCCGGTCGAGCGGCTGACGTCGAAGGCCTATGCCGCGGAGCGGCGGGCGCAGATCGACATGAGCCGGGCTCGGAGTTTCGCCCTGGGCCTTGCGCCAACGGAGTCCGCCAACACCACCCATGTCACGGTCGCCGATGCCGAGGGCAACGTCGTCGCCGCGACCCAGACCATCAATGGCCTGTTCGGCGCCTGCGTGCAGATCCCGGGCACCGGCATGACCGCCAACAACTACATGTACAATTTCGATCCGCACCCGGGCCGCGCGCTGTCGATCCAGCCGGGCAAGCGTGTCTTCACCTCGATGGCGCCGATGATGGCGCTGCGCGACGGCCGCTTGCGCTATGCGCTCGGCCTGCCCGGCGGCTTGCGCATCTTTCCCTCGGCCTTCCAGGCGCTGGTCAACCTGATCGACCACGGCATGTCGCTGCAGGAGGCGGTCGAGGCGCCGCGGCTGTGGACCCAGGGCGGCGTGCTCGAGCTGGAGCCGGCGTTTCCCGAAGCCGTCGCGGCGGAGCTTGCCGCACGCGGCCACGAGATCAGGCGCGAGCCGGTTGTGGCCGGCGGCATGAATGCGATTGCGTTCGGCGACGACGGCACGCTGACAGGGGCCGCGTGCTGGCGCGCCGACGGCACGCCGATCGCGATCTCCGGCGGGCGCGCCCGCGCCGGGCTTCGCTTCGCGATCGCGTAGCGCCTACCGCCCCGCTCGCATCATCCGCGCGATCGCCTCGCCGATCACCACCGTCGTCAAGTGGGTGTTGGCGCGACAGTCGGACGGCATGATCGAGGCGTCGGCGACGCGAAGCCCCGCAATCCCCTTCGCGGTGCCATCCGGATTGACCACGCCATCGTCATCGTTGACGCCGCTCATGCGGCAGCTCCCCGCGGCGTGCTGGATGTCGCCGGTGACCTGGCGCAGCAGCGCGTCGAGCTCGGCATCGGGCAGCGCCGCCGCCTGCGGCAGCGTGAGCTCCGTATCGCCGAGGCGAATCCAGTCGGCGATCTCGCGCAGCGCCGGCTGCACCGTGATCACGGCGAGCCGCTTCACGGCGTCGCGCATCCGCGCGATATCGCGCGGATCGGCCAGCATGTTCTCCTCGACGATCGGATCCACGCTCGGATCAGTCGAGGCGAGCTTGAGCGTGCCGCGTGAGAAGGCGTTGAACAGGCCGGCGCCGATCGCGCCGGGGATCCCGATGCCGCGGTGATTGAACGCGATCAGGATCATGTCGCGCTTGCCGCCGCCGGCAAGGCCCGATGAGTAAGTGACGCAGCAATTGGTATGGCGCGTATCGCGATCGGTCGGACGCAGCTCCTCACGCAACTGAATGGTGGTGCGGAACAGCGGGTGATCGAAGAAGTGCCGGCCGACGGGAAGATCGCGCACGACGGCAAGCCCCATCGCCTGCAGATCCGCCGCGGGGCCGATCCCCGAGCGCAGCAGGATCGCGGGGCTGTGGATGGCGCCGGCGCACAGCACGACCTCGCGCGCCGCGACGTTTTTCACGCCTTCACCTTCGATGTGGACGCGCACGCCGGTCGCCCTGCCGTCGCTGATCAGGAGCCGATCGACCAGCGCCCGTCCGCGAATCTCGAGGTTCGAACGGCCGCGGGCCGGCTCGAGATAACCCTCATTGGTGGAAATACGGCGGCCGTTGCGGCTGTTGATCGGATAGCAGGCGACGCCTTCGCCGTCGGGCCCGTTGAGATCGTCGCACCAGGGATAGCCGCTCGCCAGCGCAGCATCGCGCAAGCCGCGGTCGATCGGGCCCCACTTGTCAGGCGGTGCGCGGTAGACCGGAAGCGGGCCGCCGCGACCGTGCCCCTCGCGATCGCCAAGCGCGAGCTCGTCCTCGATCACCGAGAACAGCGGCATGACCTCCTTGGCTGACCATCCCGTACAGCCATTGGCCGCCCATTCGTCGAACGCATCGGCCACACCGCGGATCGCGATCTGGCCGTTCATCATCGAGCTGCCGCCCAGCCCTTTGCCACGCCAGTAGAAGCGCATGTCCTGCCCGGCGACGCGGCGGGACATCAGCTGCGGCCACTGCCATTTCTCCTGGAAGGCGCGATCATGGATGATCGGAATCGGATTGGGCGTCACGATCTCCCACGGCGCGTCGTCCGCGCGCCAGTCGGCGCCGGCTTCCAGCAGCAGGACCCGCGTCTGGGAGTCTTCCGACAGGCGCGCAGCGACGGCCGCTCCCGCCGAGCCGCCGCCGACGACAATGACGTCATACATGGACTGAATTCTCGCTGTTCTCAGGCATCGCAACCATGACCACCAGCTTGCGCTGCCGGGAGCGATCCGTGAAGCCCTCGAAAGCTCAAGCCACCAGCATGCCGACGCAGAGCTGCGGCACGTCCTCGGGAACGAGACAGGAAGCGACGGCGATCACCTCGCGCGCCGATTTCCAGGCGCCGCCGCCGCCGGCCGGGCCATTGGTGTAGAGCGTCTCGACCTCGTTGCCGATGCGGACCGCCTCCGCCATCGTCTCGGTCCGCCCGGCGACGCGAACGCGCACCTCGTAGGGCTCGGCGACTTGTCCGCGATCGTCGCCATGCAGCGCATTCATCCCGATCAGGTCGCAGCGCAGCTCGCTCGTCGCCACGCCGATGAGTGCGAGGCGCTCACGGACGATATCGAGCGCGAGGCGGCCACGCGCGACTGCGCCAGGGCCGGCATAGGAGATCTGCCCCTCGCCGACATAGCTATCGAGATAGCCCACCGAGGTCTTCAACAGTCCCGTCTTCGGCCGGCCGCGGCCGCCGACCACCCTGACCCGGTCCGGACCAAGCTCCTCGACGGTCACCTGCGAGAAATCCGCCACGACGTCGGGTTGGAAATATTGCTCGGGATCGTGGATCTCGTACAGCAGTTGCTCCTTCACGGTCGCCGGCGTGACGCAGCCGCCGGAGCCCGCGACCTTGGTCACGATCAGTTCGCCATCCTCGCGCACCTCGCCGATCGGAAAGCCGAGCCGGGCGAGATCGGGAACATCCTTCACTCCGGGGTCCGCGAAATAACCGCCGGTGATCTGCCCGGCGCATTCGAGCAGATGACCGACGACGGTGCCCTGCCCGAGCCGGTCCCAATCATCCAGGGCCCAGCCGAACTCGTGGATCAGAGGTCCGAGAAACAGCGCCGGGTCGGCGGCGCGCCCGGTGATCACGACATCCGCGCCGGCCGCGAGCGCCTCCGCGATCGCGCCCGCCCCGACATAGGCGTTGGCCGAGACGACCCGATTGCCGAGGGCCCGGATCGTGTCGCCGGTGTCGAGCACGACATCCGCTGTCTTCAACGGCTCAAGAACATCGTCGCCGGTCACGGCCGCGATCTTCAGCCCCGCCAGTCCAAGCCGGCGCGCCATGGTGCGGGTGGCTTCGGCCGCGGCGACCGGATTGGCCGCACCCATGTTGGTGACGATACGGACGTTGTTGGCGCGGCAGATCGGCAGCACGGCCTGCATGCGCGCCGCCAGCAGCGGATCATAGCCGGCGGCCGGATCCTTCATGCGCGCCTGCTGCGCCAGCGCGATCGTGCGCTCCGCCAGGCACTCGAACACGAGATAGTCGAGGCCGCCCTTCGCCGCGAGCTCCACCGCAGGCTCGATCCGGTCGCCGGAATAGCCCGCTCCGGCGCCGATCCTGATGCTCCGCATCGGCCGCTCCTCCTGACATCATGCCGTTCGTCGGCTTCTGCCGATCACACTAGCGGCCGCGGTCCGACCTTGCCAGCGTCCGCATGGAACGGTCAGGCATGCTGCTAGTCCGCGAGCGCCAGCGTCGGCGCCTCGCTGCTCGCCGTGCATGTGACGGCAACGGCGATGTGCTCGTCAGCCCAGCACCATCGCTGGCCGCCGGCGCGCTTGGCCGCATAGAGCGCGCGATCGGCCTGGTCGAGCAGAGACTCCGTGTCGGCCTGCCGATCATCGGTAACCAGAATGCCGGCGCTGGCACTGATCTGAACGCGCATTCCGGTCAAGACAAACGGTTGCGACAGTGCCGTCACCGCGGCTTGCGCCAGCACGAGCGCGGCGTCGCGTCCCACCGCAGGCAGCAGCAGCATGAATTCGTCACCGCCGAACCGCGCCGCAAGGCCGGCGTCCCCGAGACAGTCCTGCAGGCGTGCGCCGACCTGACGCAGCAGCTCGTCACCGGCCTGATGGCCGAACTGGTCGTTGACGAGCTTGAAACCGTCGAGATCGACCGCGATGATGGCGACGGGGCGATCGCAACGGCCGAGTGCGGCGATGAACGCGGCGCGGTTCGGCAGGCCGGTGAGGAAATCGCACAGCGCCTGCCGCGCCAAGGCCTGCTGCGCCGTGATCCGCTCGGTGAAGGCAGCCGTGAGGCGATAGGACGTGCCGCGCAGCGTGATCCAGAACAGCACCACCATGCCGGCGCCCATCCGGTACACCGGCTCGGGCTGCATCAGGCAGGACACCACGGTCGGAATCAGCAGCACCGCCGAGGAGGTCATGACGATCCATGGGCTGACACGCGACACGATGCCGACGCAGAAGGCCATCGACAGGCCGAAGCACATCCAAATGCCGGGCCCGTCGCCGATCTGAAACGCGCGTGCCGACAACGCACCGACGGCCAGACCGAAGGCGGCAGCGCCGAGGCCGTAGAGGCGTTCCCAGCGAATGATGCCATCGTGATCGAGCCGATCGAAGCGCGCCGCGAACATCCGCAGCTTGATCACACGAAGGGCACCGATCACCAGCAGCACCACCGTGATCGCGGCGTAGCCCGGATCGCGCGCAACCCAGGCCATCACGCTGCCGATCACGACGGCGGCGGCCGAGATCGTCCCGACCAACGGCATCGAGCTGTACAGCAGATGCGCGAGATCGCGACGAATGTCCGGGTCCAATCGATGCATCGCAATTCCAGTTCGCCAGGCGCGCGCACTCTCGTACCCACGCCTTAACGAAATCTCGCTGCACCCGCGAAGGGCTGCCATGCGCGGCGGATGCTTAAGAGAACCTCACCACGACGACGACAATGCGAATGATGGCAGGCGCACGGCGCGCAAGACCGATGCTGGCGCCGGATCAGCTCGCCCAATTGTCTCGGAATTCGCCGAACAGCGTAATGCCGCCGCACGCATAGATCGTCTGCCCGGTGATGTAGCTCGCCTCGGCCGAGGCGAGAAAGGCGAACACGCCGGCGATCTCTTCCGGGCTCGCCACCCGCCCCATCGGAATATGAGACTCGACCGCGGCGCGCTTGACCGGGTCGTCGGTCCAAGCCGCGTTGATCGGCGTGTCGACCGCGCCGGGGCCGACAGAATTGACGCGAATGCCGCGCCCGGCGAATTCGAGCGCCAGCGTCCGTGTAAGACCCGCCATCGCGCTCTTGCTGATCGAATAAGCGAGATAGCCAGGCTTCGGAATGATCTGGTGCACGCTCGAGGTGTTGATGATGTTGCCGCCGCCGCGCGCGACGAAATGCGCCAGCGCGTGACGCGCGCAGAGCACGGCGCCGTTGAGGTTGACCTCGAGAATCTTGCGATACGTGTCGACGTCGAGCGCATCGCTGGGCGATTCCCGCTGGAAGCCGGCATTGTTGACTAGGCAGTCGAGCCTGGGCCAGCGCGTCAGCACCGTCTCGAACATCTCGGCGATCTCGGCCTCGACGCCGATGTCGGCCTTCACGGCGAAATGATCACGTGCGCCGTGACCGTGAGCGGCGGAGGCCGCCTGCACCAGCGCCAGGGTTTCGTCGCCGGACGGCGACGGACCACCGAAATTGATCGCGACATGCGCGCCCTCCTCGGCGAACCGCACCGCGATCGCGCGGCCGATGCCTTGCGCCGCGCCCGTCACCAGCGCGTAGTGTCCGACGAGACGCGACGCCCGTTCGGCTGGTTGGTCAGATGGCTCCATGTCTCGGCTCCTTGAAAATGATCTCGCCTCGGCGCGCTGCGATGACTCGCGTTCGGATGACAAGGCTATCAGGAGTCTGGTATCGCTCCACTCCATATCCGTCATTGCGCACGCAGGCGTGAGGCGTCATGTATCTCGGCATCGATCTTGGAACATCCGCGGTCAAGACGATCATCGTCGATGCTGCGCAGCGCGTCGTTACGAGCCGCAGCCACGCCTTGACGATGGACGTGCCGCGACCGGGCTGGGCCGAGCAGGACCCCGCCGCATGGATCGCCGCGGTGTTCGCCACGCTCGATGCGCTCAAGGTCGATCATCCCGGCGCGGTGGCGGCGGTGGAAGCCATCGGTCTGTCGGGCCAGATGCATGGCCCGGTGCTGCTCGATACCGCCATGAATCCGTTGCGGCCGTGCATTCTCTGGAACGATGGCCGGTCGGAGCGCGAATGCGTCGCGCTGGAGCAGCGCTGGCCCGCTTTGCGCAAGATCACCGGCAACAAGGCGATGCCCGGCTTCGCCGCGCCGAAGCTCATGTGGATCGAGGCGCACGAGCCGGAGATTTTCGCGGCCACGCGGCTGGTTCTGCAGCCGAAGGCCTATGTCCGGCTGGTGCTGTCGGGCGAGGCGATCGAGGACATGTCCGATGCGTCCGGCTCGCTCTGGCTCGATGTCACCAGGCGCGACTGGTCGGACGAGGGCCTTGCCGCCACGCGCCTCACGCGTGCGCAGATGCCGCGCCTCGTCGAAGGCTGCGCGCCGGCAGGCCGGTTGCGCAGCGACCTCGCGGAACGCTGGGGCATGACGAAGCGCCCAACCATCGCGGGCGGCGCCGGCGACAACCCGGCCGGCGCCGTCGGCATCGGTGCTGTCAGACCGGGCGCCACGTTCATCACGCTCGGCACGTCCGGCGCCGTGATCACGGCGGTCGACACCGTCACGGCCAATCCCGAGCGGGTCGTTCACACCTTCTGTCATGCCATCCCGGCGATGTGGCTGCAGGCTGGCGCGATGCTGTCGGCGGCCTCATGCCTCGCCTGGGTTGCGCGGCTGCTCGGCGCGAGCGAGACCGAGCTGCTTGCGCCGCTGGGCACCCGGCCCGCCATGCCATCGCCGGTCAGCTTCCTGCCCTATCTTGCGGGCGAGCGGACGCCGCATGACGATCCCCATGTCCGCGGCCTGCTCGACGGCCTGAGCCATGCCACCGACCGCAACGCCATCGTTCAGGCGGTGCTCGAGGGCGTTGCCTTCGCCCTGGCCGACTGCCGCGACGCGTTGACGGAAACCGGCCTTGTGATTGCCGAGGCGGATGCGATCGGCGGCGGATCGCGCTCCGACCTTTGGCTCGCGATCCTGGCGAATGTCCTCGACATCCCCATTCATCGGCTGGCCGAGAGCGAGACCGGCGCCGCCTTCGGCGCAGCGCGGCTGGCACGTCTTGCCGTCACCGGCGAGGACATCGGTGCCGTCTGCACGCCGCCGGCGCGCGTGCAGACCTTCGCTCCGGACATCCCGCTGTCGGCAGCCTATGCCGAGCGGCGGCCGCGCTGGCGACAGCTCTACCGTCGGCCGAGCTGAACGCATCTCCGAAAGGCCACCGTCGCGGCGACGTGTTGCAGCGGCGTCTCTTTCATATTGTATTCGGCAACAGCCTCTAGTTTAATGGCTTCCCGCGCCAGCGATCAACGAGCCGCGGACGACTAGACGACGTGCATTGGGAGGCACGATGAGCGGTCCGATCCTCGAGATGCGCGGGGTGTCGAAGTCATTCTTCACCATCAAGGCCCTGCACAAGGTCGACCTCACCGTCTACGCCGGCGAAGTCCATGCGCTGATGGGCGAAAACGGTGCCGGCAAATCCACGCTGATGAAGATTCTCTCCGGCGCCTATCGCCCGGATCCCGGCGGTGAGATCCGCATCGAGGGCCGGCCGGTGCGCATCGAAGGGCCGATGGGCGGCCGCAACGCCGGCATTTCGATCATCTACCAAGAGTTGTCGCTGGCGCCGAACCTGACGGTCGCCGAAAACATCTATCTCGGACGCGAGCTGTCGCAGAGCGGCCTGCTCGCGCGCGGCACCATGCGCGAGGGCGCTGGACCGATCCTGGACCGGCTCGGCGCCGATTTCACAGCCTCCACCCTGGTGGCCGAGTTGTCGATGGGCCAGCGCCAGCTGGTCGAGATCGCCCGCGCGCTGCATGCACGATCCAAGATCCTGATCATGGACGAGCCGACCACCTCCCTGTCGGCCGGCGAAAGCGAGAAGCTGTTCGCGCTGATCCGCCAGCTCCGCGCCGAAGGGCTCGCCATCATCTACATCTCGCATCGCATGGACGAGGTCTATGCGCTCGGCGACCGCGTCACCGTGCTGCGCGATGGCCGGCTGGTCGGCTCGCTGGACAAGCCGGAGATCCGCGCCGACAGCATCGTCCGCATGATGGTCGGTCGCGACGTGTCGTCATTCTACAAGAAAGACCACGACCCGCACGCCAAGCGTGACCGCGCGGTGCTCAGCGCCGTCGATCTCGGCGACGGCCATCGCGTCAAGAACTGCTCGCTGACCGTTCACGCCGGCGAGGTCGTCGGCCTCGCCGGGCTGATCGGCGCCGGGCGCACCGAGCTCGCGCATCTCATCATCGGGGCTGCGCCGAAGACGACGGGACACATCGAGCTCGACGGCGAGGAGGTCAGCATCGACACGCCGCGCGATGCGCTCGATGCGGGCATCGCCTATCTGACCGAGGACAGGAAGGCGCTCGGGCTGTTCCTCGACATGTCCTGCGCCGACAACATCAACCTTGCCGTGATCGGGCGTGACGCGAAGCTCGGCGGCCTTCTCGACCGCGACAAGGCGCGCGCACGCGCCGACGAGGCGTTCAGCGCGCTGGGCATTCGCGCCCCCAATCCGGGCGTCACCGTCGGCGGCCTGTCGGGCGGCAATCAGCAGAAGGTGCTGCTGTCACGCCTGCTCGCGACCGCACCGAAGGTCCTGATCCTCGACGAGCCGACCCGCGGCGTCGATGTCGGCGCCAAGTCCGAGATCTACTCGATCATCGACAATCTCGCCAAGTCCGGCACCGCAATCCTGGTGATCTCGTCCGACCTGCCGGAGATTCTCGGCATCTGCGACCGCGTGCTGGTGATGCGCGAGGGACATCTGGTCGGCGACCTGCAGCAGAGCACGACATCACCCATCACCCAGGAAGACATCATGGCGCTGGCCACCGGGACGGAGCACGTCGATGCCTGACAACAGCCAAGCTCAAGTCAAGCCCGCGCCAGCGCAGATCAAGGCCGCGCCGGCACCGAGCCTCGCGGCATCGGACAACAAGCAGCAGCGGCTGCGGCTGATGATCCGCGCCGCCGGCATGCTGCCGGTGCTGCTCATCCTCTGCGTCGGCTTCCATATGCTGTCCGAAGGACGATTCTTCACCGGACAGAATCTCGGAATCGTGCTGCAGCAGGCCGCGGTGAATACCGTGCTCGCCGCCGGCATGACCTTCGTCATCCTGACCGGCGGCATCGATTTGTCGGTCGGCTCGATCCTCGCCGCGGCTGCAATGGCCGGCCTGACACTGTCGAAGATGCCCGATCTCGGCGCACTGTGGCTGCCGGCCGCGGTGCTGACGGGCCTCGCCTTCGGCGTCATCAATGGCGCGTTGATCGCGCTGTTGCGGCTGCCGCCCTTCATCGTGACACTCGGCTCGCTCACGGCGGTGCGCGGTCTCGCCCGCCTGATGGGTGGCGACACCACCGTGTTCAACCCATCGATTCCCTACGCCTTCATCGGCAACGCCTCGCTGACGATCATCCCCGGCGTCGTATCGATCCCCTGGCTGTCGGTGATCGCGCTGCTGGTGATCCTTGGCTCCTGGCTGATCCTGCGCCGGACCGTGCTCGGCGTGCACATCTATGCCGTCGGCGGCAATGAAAGCGCGGCGCGGCTCGCCGGCATCAAGGTCTGGGCCGTCCTGATCTTCGTCTACGGCATGTCCGGCCTGCTCGCCGGCCTCGGCGGCGGCATGCAGGCGGCGCGGCTCTATGCGGCGAACGGCCTGCAGCTCGGCCAGTCCTACGAGCTCGACGCCATCACCGCGGTCATTCTCGGCGGCACGTCGTTCGTCGGCGGCATCGGCTCGATCTGGGGCACCTTGGTCGGCGCCCTCATCATCGCGGTGTTGTCGAACGGGCTCATCTTGGTCGGCGTGTCCGACATCTGGCAATACGTCATCAAGGGCCTCGTGATCATCGGCGCCGTCGCGCTCGACCGCTACCGGCTGCAGGGCTCGGCCCGCACCTGAGACAACATGGCGGGCGCCATCGAGGCCCGCCGCAACGGATTCTTCCACGGCCACTGGTCCGCCGTGCGTAGACGAACAGGAAGGACCAGGGAGGAAACACATGGTCAAGTCGATGTTATCAGCCGGTGCCGCGCTGGCGCTCGTGATGAGCTCCGCGCCGTCATCGGCCAAGGAGCTGAAATCGATCGGCGTGTCGCTGGGCTCGCTCGGCAACCCGTTCTTCGTCGCGTTGTCGAAGGGCGCCGAATTCGAGGCCAAGAAGACCAATCCCAACGTCAAGATCACCGCGGTCGGCTTCGAATATGATCTCGGCAAGCAGGTCACCCAGATCGACAATTTCATCGCCGCCGGCGTCGACATGATCCTGCTCAACCCCGGAGATCCCAAGGCGATCGGCCCCGCGATCAAGAAGGCGCAGGCGGCCGGCATCCTCGTCGTTGCGGTCGACACCGCGGCCGAGGGCGCCGACGCCACCGTGACGACCAACAACGTGCAGGCCGGCGAGATCTCGTGCCAGTACATTGTCGACAAGCTCGGCGGCAAAGGCGACGTCATCATCGAGAACGGGCCGCAGGTGTCGGCGGTGATCGACCGCGTCAACGGCTGCAAGAGCGTGTTCGCCAAGGCTCCCGGCATCAAGGTTCTCTCCAGCGACCAGGACGGCAAGGGCTCGCGCGAGGGCGGCCTCACGGTGACGCAGGGCTATCTCACCCGCTTCCCGAAGATCGACGCCATCTTCGCCATCAACGATCCCCAGGCGATCGGCACTGATCTCGCCGCGCGTCAGCAGCAGCGCACCGGCATCATCATCACCGCGGTCGACGGCGCCCCGGACATCGAAGCCGCGCTGAAGGATCCGGCCTCGCAGCAGATCCAGGCCTCGGCCTCGCAGGACCCGTTCTTCATGGCGCGCCGGGCCGTGCAGATCGGCGTCAACATC
The DNA here is from genome assembly GCF_032380995.1 of Bradyrhizobium sp. SZCCHNR2028. NCBI lineage: Bacteria > Pseudomonadati > Pseudomonadota > Alphaproteobacteria > Hyphomicrobiales > Nitrobacteraceae > Bradyrhizobium > Bradyrhizobium sp. SZCCHNR2028. Next base: position 38,262 of record NZ_JAUHJF010000023.1, read on the forward strand.
CTCAACGGCCAGAAGCCGGCCTCGACCGTCGAACTGCTGCCGTCCAAGCTGATCACGCGCGACAATGTCGGCGAGTACAAGGGCTGGACCTCCGAGCGCAAGGAGTAGAAATCGGCCGCTTCGCTTCTACCAAGCCCCCCGGCAACGCCGCCCTCACGGGCGGCGTTCTTCTTGGAACGAACCGCTGGACGCGCTCTATCAGGTTCTGAACGGCGCAGGCGTCGTCAAACTCGGCGACGACATCAAGGCCGGAACGACGAACCTGCCCTTGAAAGTCCGTCTCAAGGTCGCCAATGCGGTGAATGCTCGACGAGCCCGGCGCAGAGCGCCTGTTCGGCAAGGGCGACCTGCTGTGCGACCTCGGCCGCGGCCTGGTGCGCGCCCAGTTCCTGTTCATTCCCCAGCGGAATTCCTCGCCGCGCTCGGACGCAAATAGGACCGCGCCATCCAAGGCCATGTCGCATTTGCGACAACGACCCGCTGTTTGTTGCTGCTTTTCGCTGGTCCGGAATTTGCGTGAGCCTGCCTGACGGCACCAATCAGCAGGCGATCCCATGGCTTTCACCGCAGTCTGTCCGACAAGCGCCATGACCGAAGGCGGCATGGGCCTGTACCAGGTCGGCAAGAAGAGCGTGCTGCTGCTCTGGCCTCACGGCGGCGAGCTGAAGGCCTATCGCGGCCGCTGCCCGCATGCCGACGTGCCGCTGACCGAGGCGACGTTCGACGGCAAGACCATCACCTGCCCGCACCATCAATGGGGCTTCGACGGCGTGAACGGCAAGTGCGTCACGCATCTCGTCCGCAACGCGCTGCACGGCTACCCGCTGCAGGTCGAAGGCGGCGAGATTCAGGTCGACGTCGGTCCTGTCAAGCAGGCCCGGTCGCCGGCTTGATCGGCCCATCGAAGATGGGAACAAACGCCGGGCACTCCCCTGTCCGCGTTGCGGAGGGAGGCCGTATCGACGAGTTCAGCAGCATGACGGGCGCCGCCGAATGGGTGATCTGGAATGGGTCGATAGGGATCGTCGACACGGTCCGGCTCGGCTCCATCACCGACGGCGCAACGGGACGGCTCGCACGGCTCGCGCCACCCTACGACGTCGTCGGGCCGTTCAGCCTCGACGAATTGGAGACCCACGGCCGCATCGTCTTCGGCTCCTGCCTCGTCATGTCGCAACGACGCTGGCGCGAGGATCAGGATGCGTTGCGGATCGAGGCGCGGGCCGCGCGTCGCGCCTTGTGGGATCGGCTCGCGCGCGACCAGAACGACGACGCCTTTCGCGCAATCCTCGAGCTACCCCTGCAGGGTATGCTGACGGCTACACACATCAAAGCTGCGTTCCGCCGGCTGGCCAAGTCCGCGCATCCCGACGCCGGCGGCAGCAATGAACTTTATCGACGCATTTCCGAGGCACGCGATGCGCTGCTGGCGCGGTTGGAGTGACGATCGCGAGCGATGACGTGACCGACAGCCACGAAATGACCAAGCGGAGCGAACCAGGAGCGGGATCCGAGCCGGCGCCCGAGCCAGCCGGACGCTCTCGTGCGACCGGCTGACATGCAGTCAAAAAGAGCAAGCCGGTCGGGGCGCTCATGCCCGACCGGCCCGGCTCCCAGCCTTTAGAAGAAGCCGAGCTTCTTCGGGCTGTAGCTGACCAGCATGTTCTTGGTCTGCTGATAGTGGTCGAGCATCACCTTGTGGGTCTCGCGACCGACGCCGGACTGCTTGTAGCCGCCGAACGCCGCATGCGCCGGATAGGCGTGATAGCAATTGGTCCAGACACGCCCCGCCTGGATATTGCGGCCGAAGCGGTAGCAGGTGTTGGCGTCGCGGCTCCACACGCCGGCGCCAAGGCCGTAGAGCGTGTCGTTGGCGATCGCCAGCGCCTCGTCCTCGGTCTTGAAGGTCGTGACCGAGACGACGGGTCCGAAGATCTCCTCCTGGAACACGCGCATCTTGTTGTGTCCCTTGAACACCGTCGGCTTGACGTAATAGCCGCCGGCGAGATCGCCGCCGAGCACGTTGCGCTCGCCACCGATCAGGAGCTGCGCGCCCTCGTTCTTGCCGATGTCGATGTAGGACAGGATCTTGGACATCTGCTCGGCGGAGGCCTGCGCGCCGATCATGGTCGCCGGATCGAGCGGGCTGCCCTGCACGATCGCGCCGACACGCTGCAGCGCGCGCTCCATGAAGCGCTCATAGATCGATTCGTGGATCAGCGCGCGGCTCGGGCAGGTGCAGACCTCGCCCTGGTTGAGCGCGAACATCACGAAGCCCTCGATCGCCTTGTCGAGGAAGTCGTCGTCCTCGGCGCAGACGTCCTTGAAGAAGATGTTGGGCGACTTGCCGCCGAGCTCGAGCGTGACCGGGATCAGGTTCTGCGAGGCGTATTGCATGATCAGCCGCCCCGTCGAGGTCTCACCGGTGAAGGCGATCTTGGCGATGCGGTTGGAGGAGGCCAGCGGCTTGCCCGCCTCTAAGCCGAACCCGTTGACGACGTTGAGCACGCCCGGCGGCAGCAGGTCGCCGACGATCTCCATCAGCACGAGGATCGAGGCCGGGGTCTGCTCGGCCGGCTTGAGCACGACGCAGTTGCCCGCGGCGAGCGCGGGCGCGAGCTTCCACGCCGCCATCAGGATCGGGAAATTCCACGGAATGATCTGACCGACGACGCCGAGCGGCTCGTGGAAGTGATAAGCGATGGTGTCGTGGTCGATCTCGGCGATCGAGCCTTCCTGGGCCCGGATCACGCCGGCGAAATAGCGGAAGTGATCGATGGCGAGCGGGATGTCGGCGGCGGTGGTCTCGCGGATCGGCTTGCCGTTGTCCCAGGTCTCGGCGAGCGCAAGCTTGTCGAGATTGGCCTCCATGCGGTCGGCGATCCTGTTGAGGACCATCGCGCGCTCGGTGACGCTGGTGCGCGCCCAGCCGTCCTTGGCGGCATGCGCGGCGTCGAGCGCGGCCTCGATGTCGGAGGCATCGGAGCGCGCGATCTCGCACACCGGCTGGCCGGTGATCGGCGAGATGTTGTCGAAATATTTGCCGGCGTTGGGGGCCTTCCAGGCACCGCCGATGAAGTTGTCGTAACGCGCAGCGAAAGGCGGCTTGAACGCCGCATTGACGTCAACCTTGGTCATCTCTCTCTCCCATTCACGCCGATGCACACGGCGTTGGAGAGAGGCTCGATCAAACAGGCGCGACAGACCAGAGGCCGCAACGAGCGCGTCCGAGGAAGTGTCGCAGTTCTGCGACATGTTGGCTGCGATTCGACAGCCGCGGCGCGTTCACCGCTCGAGCCCGAGCCGCTTCATCTTCCGGTGCAGGGTGGCGCGCGACATGTCGAGCTCCTTCGCCGCCTTCGAGACGTTGCCGCCGGCGCGCGCCAGCGCGCGCTTCAGAACGGCACGCTCGGCGGCGTCAATGTCGTCGCCCCCGGTGGTTGCATCCTTGATCAGGTCGCCGGCCGGCACCGGACGCGCCAGCGCGGACGGAGAGAGGTTGAGCGCACGGCGCGCCGCCCGTGTGGCACCGACGACGAGGTCGTTGCGATCGACCGCCAGCAATGAGTTGATCTCGCGCTCGCTGTCCGGCGTGAGCACGATGCGGGCGTGCGGAAAGGCCTGGCGGAAATTCTCCGCCTCGATCAGGCGCGCGGCATCCGCGACGGTGGTCGCGATCAGCCGACTGAAGCCTTCGGTCAGATCGGCGCGACAGGAGGAGACGTCGAGCGCGGCCTTGAGCTGGCCGTGCTCGTCGAAGATCGGCGCCGTGGTGCAGAACAGCCGCGCGTTGCGTGACAGGTAGTGCTGATCGCGGTCGATGGTCAGCGGCCGCTTCTCGACCAGGCAGGTGCCGATGGCATTGGTGCCCTCGTGCCGCTCGCTCCACACCGCGCCGGTCCACAGGCCCCAGGATTCGAAGGTGGCGTCGTCCCCGCGGGCGCCGCGGCGCTCGAGCACGGTGCCGTCGGCATCGGCGAGCAGCACCGAGCAGCCGACGCCCCCAACCGCCAGGAACAGCCGGTCGAGGCTCGCCTGTGCGATCGCGAGCAGCCGCCCGAGCCGGGCGCGCGCGTCCGCGATCTCGGCTGCCGTCAGGCGGGCTGGCAGCTTCGGCGTGGCGGGATCGAGCGCATGGAGATAGCCGGAGCGGCGCCATGATGCCGCCAGCGCCGAGACCGCCGGCGCACCTCGGTCGGCTCGGCTATCGGCTCTGCCGTCAGCCTTGGCATCCCCCTTGGCCAAGGCCTCCAGGACGCGATCCGAATGGGCATTCCCGGGCGAACGCCCCATGTCCCTCCTCCCGGCTTTCCCCGCGTTGGCACGGCTTATTACTAGACTAGCGCAACTACAGCACCGCGGTTTGACCGGCGTCAAGGAACGCTGACCAAGCTGTCATCGGTCACCCACCTGTCGCGTGACAGTAGCCGCCTGAGGGAGGACGTCGGCAAGTTCCTCAGCTCGGTGCGCGCGAGCTGAGCACCAGCCCACAAAACCGAAAAGGCCGCCTGGACGAACCAGGCGGCCTTGCTGTGTTGCGTGACCGGCGGCGTGGCGTCCGCCGCGGGCCTCAGCGGGCGCCGCGCGACAGCATCTCGAAGCGGTAGTTGACACCGATCATCGCCGTGTGGAGCTGGGTCTTCTGGCTGACGACGTTCGGTCCTCCTGTGATCGCGGCGGCGCCCGGCAGCGTGCCGGTCGCGGTGCCGAAATCGGCGTAGTCATATTCGGCGAAGGCCGACCAGTTGCGGGCGAACATCCACTCGACGCCGGCGCCGACCGTCCAGCCGCTGCGGTTGAACGCCACGCTGGCGGATTGTCCGGTGGCGGTGTTGACGACCGAAACGTTGGTCCGCGTCCACGCCGCGCCACCGCGCACATAGGCCAGGATCTCAGGCGTCACCAGATAGCCTGCGCGCACCGTGGCGGTGTAGAGGTTGCTGGTCCGCGTGTTCATCGTCAGCGCCGGCCCCAGCGGGCTCGACGCGTTGATGATGCCGAGATCGGCCATCGCCTGGATGCCGACGACGAAGCGGTCCATCTGGTAATCGCAACCGAGCTGCAGGCCGCCGACGACGTCGCTGCCATTGCTGGAGACGGCGGTCGGAATCTGCACGGCCGCGACGGGCAGCGGCGCCACGTTGCCGCCGCCGGTCACCGGCGGGTTCTGCGCCGGCGGATTGCCATTGTTGCCCTGCGGCGGCGGGTTCGGCTGGCCGCCGCCATTGTTCGGCGGGGGATTCTTCGGCGGCCAGGGCTTGTCCGGATGATGCGGCCATCCGCCATGATTGTAGTTGCCGCCGTGCTGCTGCTGCCAATGGTCCTTGTCGGGCTGCTTGTCGCCATAGCCGCCCTTGCCGTCATCATTGTCGTGCGGCTTGCCGCCCCAGCCGTAGCCGCCATGCTTGTCGTCGTTCCGGTCATTCGGCTTCAGCCAGGCGTAGCTGTCACGTTCGCTCTTCAGCGGCTGCTTCGACCAGCCGAAGCCAAGCGGCTTGTCGTAGCCGTCGTCCTTCTTCGCGCCCCAGCCGGTGGCCGGCTTGTCATGATCGTTCTGCTGGTCATGTCGCAGCCAAGTATATTTGTCGGAGTAACCGTTCGAATGGAGCTGCGACCAGCCGCTCGACTTGCCATGGTCGTCGTCGTGAGGCTTGTCGAACCAGCCGCTGCCATATTTGACGTCGTTGTAGTTGTCGTCCTTGGTCTTGGATGGCGCCGACGGCCAGGAAGACTTGTTGTCGCCGCCTTTCGATCCAACCTGCGGCCAATGATGGCCACCGTCGTGATCGGGCTTGTAGGACGGCTTGTCGTGCGGCCAGTCGTGATCCTTGTCGCCATGATACTGCTTGCCGGGCTGCCACCAGCCCTTGTCGTTGCGCTCACAGATCGGGGGCTTGCCCGGCGGCTTATGCGGCGGCGGCTTCCATCCGCCGTTGTTCCCGCCGGGGTTGTTCGGCGGCGGCGGGTTTGGCGCTGGATTTGCGACCACAGGCGGCTTGACCACAGGGGGGTTGTTTGCATTGCCGACCGGCTGCTGCACAGGCTGAACGGGCGCGGCGGCGGCATTGGCGACCTGGGTCCACGTCTGCTGCTGGCGTGACCAGGCCATCCCGGCGTTCGCGCCGGCATGGCAGCCACTCCACCTGTAGGCGAAGACGTCAGGCGGCGGGAGCGGGGGAGGCAGGGCGAGATCAGTCGCCCAGACCGATGTCGTACTTCCTGCGAAAGTAGATAGGCAAAGGCATACGCCAAATACGCGACGCATCGAACTCACAACTCCTGAACACGTGCCGCAACAAACGGCGGCCGCATCAGGAGGGTGAGATTGTGTCGCGAACTGAATTGAAAAATGTCATTCGGAAGGAATGCAGATCGCGACGCCGACGCGATCGAAGTTCAGCTTTGACTGTTGCACGCAAGATGCAGGATTCCGGCGAAAAGAAGCAGCGCGACACGATTGCGACAAACAGCGCAATGCGCGATGCCGCCGCGGCTCATGAGTTCATTAGTAGACGAATGTGCGCACCGAACTCACTGGATGCGCTGCGCGTCGGCGCCGCGCTCGACGGCATGCTTCCTGATCGCGCGCACCTCGCGATCGTCGGCCTTCGCGTCGACAACACGCCCTGATTGCATCACGTCGAACATGGCGGCACATCGGCTGCACGGCCGCCACCGCCTTCGACGCGCCGACGCTCGGCTGTCCACGCGTGTCGACAACCCCCTGCTCTTGGTTTCGCCGTTATCGCGCGGCTTGTGCGACGTCATCGATCGGGAGAGAAAGCGGCGAATGCCGTCGCAATCGCGCTGAATGAGGCCGGGCTTCGTCAACGTTGCGGCAACTCATCGGGATCGCGCGCCGCAAAGCATCCACAATTGCGGCCGGCTGTGTCGTGCTCGCTCGCCGGGCTCGAAGGCCCGACCGTATCCATCGATCCGATCCTGCACTCCGCACAGATGCAGCCCATTCCCGCTCGTTCTGGATCGCGATCAGGATGGAACGAAGCTAGGTCACGGCCGATCGCGACCGGAAATACGGATTTGAGCTCGCCGCCAAATCGTCCGGTCATCGGCACAAGCGCCGCCCGCGGCGCGCAGCATCATGGCTGGGCTCGCCTCGGCCACGACGACAGACTGAGGCCCGTCGGGCGGATCAGCGCAGCCTGATCCGCCGCACCGCGCGTCGCGCGTCACGTCATCATCACGGATTGCGCCGGGAGAACGAGATGGCGTAGGCGCCGTTGCGGATGTCGATCATCGGATCATCCGACGCCTCGACGCCGTCGGTGAGCTGGCCGGGCAGGAACAGCAGCTTCTTCTGCGCCCCGTCGCTGTCTTCGACCGCCTTGTCGATCGTCAGCACGCCGAGCTCGACCAGCTTGCGATCGTCAGGCCACGGCTTGGCCGGATCCTTGGTGTCGTCGCCGGCCGCAGCGAGCTGCGCCTTGAAGCGGAACGTCACCGGCCCCTGCTTCAGCCGCGCCGGCAGCTCGGCCATCAGGAAGTCCGGCGCGCGTTTCGCCGCGTCCTCCTGGTCGATATGCACGACCTTCTCCGGCAGCATCTGCCAGCGCACCGCCTGCTTCTCGCCGGCCTTGTTGACGAGAACGAAGGCGTTGACGCCGAAATAGGCCTCGTCGGCAAGACTGTCCGGCGTCGCGATGGTACCGAGCGCCGCCGGCACCGAGGGATGGCTGGCGATGAACTGCTCGAGCCTGGTCGGCTTGGCCGCGTTCGGTCCAGAGTCCGCGATCGCCATGAACAAATCGCGCAACTCCGCACCGGTCGAGACGGGGAAGAATTTCAGCGAGTTGATCACGAGGTCCATGTCGCTGCCGTCGGCGAGATGAAACTTCACCGCCATGCCGTGCGGATTGGCGTCGCCGGAGCCGTCCGGCAGGTTCGGCACGCCGGTGGAGTCCGAGAACCGCACCGTCACCGGAATCTCGCCACCGCTGAACAGCGAAGCCTTGCTCAAGGTCGCCGCCTCGGTCGACGGCTTGAACTTGCCCTCGACCACGACGCCCTTGGCGTGATTGGCGCGAAAGCCGGCGTGCACGCCGAACACCTTGTTCATTGCATTGACGAGCTGCTCCTCGACCGGCGGTTCCTGCGCGAGGGCAGCGGCGGGCAACGCGAGGGCAATCCCGGCCAGCGCGGCAACGAGCGTGCGTGTCGTCATGAGCGGCGTCCTCCTGTATGAGCGGTGCAGCATAGCAGCATGAATTGACGCGCAAGCGACTTTCGTGCGCGACCGATGGGGCGCCCATCACAGTCGCATGATTCACCTTGCCGTCTGACAGGAGACATTCCGCCCCGTCACCCGCTCCTTGCGGCGAGATGGCGAATGTCTCTATTGTAGCCGCGCGTGCCCGGTCTGCCTCCGCTCCGCGCTGCCGTGCGGATCGGGGGATCGTGCCCCCTCCGACCCTGGCGCTGGACGGCGCGCGCCCACGACGGAGTTTCGACTGTGTCCGCACCGGAAAGCTTCCCCATCGACAAGATCCACGTCCCCGACAGGAAGCGCAAGGCGCTGAAGCAGGACGCGGTCGACGCGCTGGCCGAAAGCATTTTGGAGGTCGGCCAGCGCGAGCCGATCCTCGTCCGCCGCGACAAGGACCATTTTGTCCTGATCGAAGGTCTGCACCGCCTCGAAGCCTGCAAGGCCCTCGGCGAAAGCGCCATCATGGGTCTGCTGATCTCCGCCGAGGAAGCCCGCCAGCGCGAGCTGCCACCGCCGCCCGTCGATCCGGAGCGCGAGAAGATGGAGCGGCTGCGCAAGCTGCGGCTGGAGAAGGAGGAAGCGGAGAAGCTCGCCACGGCGCCGAGAGGCGTCCCGGGCGCCCATGCCGCGACGCATCCGCGCGGGCCGACGGAGACGACGAACCGGAGCAACAGGACTGCCACCGCGAAACCATCGCGCCCCGGACAGGGATCGACGCCCCGAACCCTGTCGGATTGGATCAAGCAACAAGAGCGCAGCGGCGGGCGATACTGACGGTTTCGACGCGCGATTGCCCCCGGCCAAGGTTTGATTGAGCGGCAGTCCGTAGGGCGGATCAGCGCAGCGTGATCCGCCGCCACGCGCCGCATCCGCTGCGCAAATGGCGTGACCGACTGGACGGCGGCGAGGTCGCGATCGCTGGCGGGCACATCTTCATCCCTCCACTCGTCCGGCCGTCAGCACCAGTTTATGCGAGGTCCGCCTTCATCAGGTCGCGCAGCGCTCTCGGTATCGGCTGCGCCCTGCCGCCGCTGATGAACGCGACTCTCACGTCGGCCTTGACGAGCACCTCCTCGCCGCGCCTGACCTCCTGCGCCAGCGTGATCGACGCCCCCTTCACCGCCACGGGCCAGGTGACGACGTCGAGCACGTCGTCCATGCGCGCCGGCCGCAGGAAGTCGAGCGTCATCGAGCGCACCACGAAGGCGAAACCTGGCGCTTCATTTGCGGCCTCTGCGAACAGCGCGTGCTGCTCGGCGCCCATCAGCCGCAGATGATTGGTGCGGCCGCGCTCCATGAAGCGGAGGTAGTTGGCGTGATAGACGATTCCGGAGAAATCCGTGTCCTCGTAGTAGACCCGCACCTGCATGTGGTGGCGGCCGTCGCGGATCTCGCCGTCGAGATGTTGGTGGGTCAAGGGAAGCCCTCGATCGTCGGAAATGGCGATCGTTTCGCCCAGTTCAACGGCCAGCGCAAGAGCAGGCTAGCAAGAGCAGGCTACGACGTCACCTCCACAGGTTCCCTGCCGACGGTGACCAGCACGATCTCCGGCGGCATGCCGATCCGGACTGGCATGATGCTGCAGCCGAGGCCGCCGGAAACGATCACGTCGCATTGGGTGCGGATGTGGCCGTAGGCCAGATTGACGCCATTGCGCGCGGGAACGGCCGGCGACCAGCCGAGCACACGAACCTGCCCGCCATGCGTATGCCCGGAGAGCTGCAGCGCCACCCGCGACGGCGCCCGGAGCGCAACGTCGGGCTCATGCGCCAGCAGGATCACCGGCGCGCTGTCCGTCACCTTGCGCAGCGTCCCCGCGAGATCATCGATGCCGATCCGCGGCACGGACCGGAAGCGCCGCGCCGGCATGTAGGCCAGCTGATCGCCGAGGCCGGCAAGCCAGAAGGCATGGCCGTTCTTGGCGAGACGCACGACGTCGTTCTCGTAGACAGGAATGCCGGCGGCCTCGAGCGCCTTCTGGGCATACGGCGCGCCGCGGCCATCGCGCTGCACGGTTCGATCATCCCAGTAATCATGATTGCCCAGGATGGCGTGCACGCCCAGCGGCGCCTTCAGGCCGCCGAGCACCGGCGCCCACTCCGAAGCGTCGATGCGTCCGATGTGATGACGATGGCCGGCGACGTAGTCGCCGAGCAGGACGATCAGATCCGGCTGCAGCGCGTTGGTCCGCTGGACGATCCCGTCGATATGCGCCAGCGACATCCAGGGATCGCAAGCGTGGATGTCGGCGATCGCAGCGATCTTCAGTCTTAGCCCAGCCGGCCAGTTGCGTGGATGGATGTGATAGTCGGTGACGCCCAGGCTGAGCGGCTCGACGCCGACGCCATAGGTCGCAGTCGAAAAACCGGTCGCGGCAAGACCGCCTGAGAATGACAGAAAGCGACGGCGTGACAGCATGGACGAACTCCTCGCACGCAATCCTTCTTCGATCATTGCAACCGATTTCGGGTGCGTCCGTGCAGATTGTCAGCAGATTCGTTAAGCATCGTCCTCACTGCCGAACAGGCCGAACTGGCTGGGATCGCGGTTCGGCTCGGCCATGCCGAGATGCCGGAACGCATGCGAGGTCAACAGCCGGCCGCGCGGCGTGCGCTGCAGATAGCCGCACTGGATCAGATAGGGCTCGATGATGTCCTCGATCGCGTCGCGCGGCTCCGACAGCGCCGCCGCCATGGTCTCGACGCCGACCGGCCCACCGCCGTAGTTCAGGGCGATGGTCGAGAGATAGCGCCGGTCCATTGCATCGAGCCCGGCGGCATCGACCTCCAGCGCGCTCAAGGCATGATCAGCGATGGCGCGATCGATCGCGCTGGCGTTCGCCGCCGAGGCGAAGTCACGCACCCGGCGCAAGAGCCGGCCGGCGATGCGCGGAGTGCCGCGGGCGCGGCGCGCGATCTCGTTGGCGCCGTCGGCGGTCATGCCAACGCCGAGCACGCGGGCACCGCGCGTCACGATGCCCTCCAGCTCCTCGACCGTGTAGAAGTTCAACCGAATCGGGATGCCGAAACGATCACGCAGCGGATTGGTCAGCAGGCCTGCGCGCGTCGTCGCGCCGACCAGCGTGAACTTCGACAAGTCGATCTTGACCGAGCGCGCCGCCGGCCCCTCGCCGATAATGAGGTCGAGCTGAAAATCCTCCATCGCCGGATAGAGCACCTCCTCGACCGCCGGGCTGAGACGATGGATCTCGTCGATGAACAACACGTCGCGCTCTTCGAGGTTCGTCAACAGCGCCGCCAGATCGCCGGCCTTGGCGATGACCGGGCCCGATGTGGCGCGGAAACCGACGCCGAGCTCGCGTGCGACGATCTGGGCCAAGGTGGTTTTGCCAAGACCGGGAGGACCGACGAACAGCACATGATCGAGTGCCTCGCCGCGCTTGCGCGCCGCCTCGATGAAGATCGACAGATTGGCGCGCGCCTGCTGCTGGCCGACGAACTCCGACAATTGCTGCGGACGCAGCGCGGTGTCACCGACATCGTCGGAGCGCCGCTCCGGACTGACCATGCGCGCAGGCGGCTTCATTCGTTGCCGCGCCTGTATTTGTTCGGCAGCAGCTCGCCGATCGTCACCGCCGCAGGCCCCTTACCGTTCGACGGCACGATGACACGCGCCTTCGCATCGTAGTCATGGATCAGCTCGCGGCAGGTGCCGCAGGGCGAGACCACGGCGACCTCGCCCGGCTCACCCGGCTTGGGATGACGCACCGCGACGATGGTCTCGATGCCGTGATCGCCGTGCTCGGTGATGGCGCGGCCGATCGCGATGGCCTCGGCGCAGACAGCGTTGCGGCCGAGATAGGCGTCGATGTTGACGCCGGTGATGATGCGGCCGTCGCGGGTGCGCATGGCCGCGCCGACCTCCTGCCAGTCGTTGCGGTAGCGGCTCTTGACCGCTGATGCGGCCGCCTCGATCAGCTCCTTGTCCTTCTTGCTCACCATGGGGGAAACGATTGTCCTTCTGCTCGCCCGGCCGGGCGACGATAGCCTATTTCGCCAGCTCCTTGAGACCGAGGCGAATGAGTTGCGCGGTCTCGGCCTTGTCGCCGGCCGCGCGAGATGCGGCCGCGATCGCGGCGGCCGCCTGCGGCTGGCCATAGCCGAGATTGATGAGCGCGGAGATGGCATCCGCGATGGGCCGCGGCGCGCGCTGCTCCTCGATCGCACCGGACAGCCTGACCACGCCGGGATCGACATCGGCGAAGGCCGGTGCCTTGTCCTTCAGCTCGGTCACGATGCGCTCGGCGACCTTGGGGCCGACGCCCGGCGTGCGCGCCACCGCCGCCTTGTCGCGCAGCGCGATGGCGTTGGCGAGATCGGCCGGCGGCAACGTGCCGAGCACGGCGAGGGCGACCTTGGCGCCGACGCCCTGCACCGTCTGCAAAAGGCGAAACCATTCCCGTTCGACATCCGAGCGAAAACCGAACAGCTTGATCTGGTCCTCGCGCACATAGGTCTCGATCGACAATGTGGCGGCTTCACCCGGCGACGGCAAGGCCTGCAGCGTCCGCGCCGAGCAGTGCACCTGATAGCCGACGCCGCCGACGTCGAGGATGACGAAATCCTCGGTGGTGGAATCGATCAACCCCTTGAGCTTGCCGATCATAGCCCCGCCACCTTCATGCGCAGCGCCTGGCCCTGGCGGTGATGGGCGTGAGTGATGGCGATGGCGAGCGCGTCCGCTGCGTCCGCCGACGGCGGCTCGGCCTTGGGCAGCAGGATCTTCAGCATCACCGCGATCTGGCCCTTGTCGGCGTGCCCCGCGCCCACCACGGTCTTCTTGACCTGGTTGGGGGCGTATTCGGCCACCGAAATCCCGAACATGGCCGGCGCCAGCATGGCGATGCCGCGGGCCTGGCCGAGCTTCAGGGTCGCAACACCATCCTTGTTGACGAAGGTCTGCTCGACCGCGGCTTCCATCGGGGCAAAGCGGCCGAGCACGGCCGAAAGCCCCTCATGGATCGCCAGCAGCCGGCTCGCCAGCGGCAGGTCGTCGGGCGGCTCCACCGAGCCGCAACCGACATAGATCAGCCGGTTGCCCTCGCTCTCGATCACCCCCCAGCCGGTGCGGCGGAGGCCGGGATCGATCCCAATGATACGGACGGCTGCGCGAATCGGCTGGGCTTTCATGGGATAGAGATAGCCTTGCGCCACACCGATGGAAACATAAACGGAACGGACGAACGACGTGGTTAAGCGTCCGTCAACCGCCCATCTTCGCCATCAGCGCGTCCGAGATCTCGAAATTGGCATAGACGTTCTGGACGTCGTCGTGCTCGTTCAGCAGATCCATCAGCTTCAGCAGCTTCTCGGCGGTCTCGTCGTCGACCGCCACGGTGTTCTGCGGCTTCCAGGTCAGCGCCGCCTTGCGCGGCTCGCCGAACTTGGCCTCGAGATTCTTGGCGACCTCGCGCAGGCTCTCCGGCGAGGCATAGATCTCGTGCCCCCCCTCGCCCGAGATCACGTCGTCGGCGCCAGCCTCGATGGCGGCGTCCAGCACCGCGTCATCCGAGGCGACGCTGCGGTCGTATTCGATGATGCCGACGCGGTCGAACATGAACGACACCGAGCCGGTCTCGCCGAGATTGCCGCCGGATTTGGTGAAGTAGGAGCGGATGTCGGAGGCGGCGCGGTTGCGGTTGTCGGTCAACGCCTCGACGATGACGGCGACGCCGCCCGGGCCATAGCCCTCGTAGCGGATCTCGTCGTAATTGTCGCCTTCGCCGCCGAGCGCCTTCTTGATGGCGCGCTCGATGTTGTCCTTGGGCATGTTCTCGGCCCGGGCGGCGACCACCGCGGCCCGCAGCCGCGGGTTCATCGCCGGGTCCGGCGTGCCGAGCTTGGCGGCGACGGTGATTTCGCGCGCCAGCTTGCCGAACAGCTTGGACTTCATCGCATCCTGCCGGCCCTTGCGATGCATGATGTTCTTGAATTGGGAATGGCCGGCCATGCGAGGTCTCTTGAAATCGTAGGGGATCAGGTGGGGGAAGCGCGGCCTTATAGGCCGGGAATCGTCAAAATCAAAGATTTGAGGTGGATTCAGGGTGGCCGCCCCCTTCGAAGAGCCGGTTGGCTGCCCTGCACCATAAGCCAAATGTTAACCACGGCTTCACAGTCAAGTGCAACGATGCCGCCCCTCTGCACCTTTTCACCGCACCGGGGCCGCCCCATGGCGTTTGGTTTCCTTGCAAGACGACCCTCTGCGCCCGATCCGGTGGCTGAACCGAAACCGGTGGCCGCGCCGGAGCCGCCGGCGTCGTCGGATGCCGATTCGGCCAAGGCCATCCTCGACCTGCTGGAGCTGGAACTCGGCGGCATGATTCGCCAGCTCGAGCGCGCCGCCGATGCGGTCGCCAGCGGCGCCGAGGCGACGGCGGGCACGCTGACGGACATTCGCCAGCGCGCCGATTCGCTGAGCGGCCGCAGCAGCGCCGCGCAAGGAACGGCGGCGACGTTCGCCCACGCCGCAGAGAAGGTGACCCAGTCCGCCCACGGTATCCGTGCCCAGGTCCAGGACGGCGGCCAGCTCGCCGACCAGGCCAGCGCCGCCGCCACGGAAGCCCGGGCCAACGTCGACCGCCTGCGCGAGTCCTCGGCGGCGATCGGCAACGTCGTCAACCTGATCTCCCAGATCGCGCGCCAGACAACCCTGCTCGCGCTCAACTCGACCATCGAGGCCGCTCGCGCCGGCGAAGCCGGCCGCGGCTTCGCGGTGGTGGCGACCGAGGTCAAGGCGCTTGCCGTCCAGACCCAGAACGCGACCGAGGAGATCACCCGCAAGATCGAGGCACTGCAGAAGGACGCCGCCGGCTCGGCCGACGCCGTCCACCGCATCGCCCAGGCGATCGAGGCGATCCGCCCGGTCTTCACCAACGTCAACGGCGCCGTCGCCGAGCAGAACCAGACCACCGGCGAGATGTCGAACAATGCGGCGCAGGCCTCGCAGTTCATATCCTCGGTGGTCGACAGCGCTGCTGACATCAGCAGCGCCACCCAGCAGGCCGAGAGCTACGGCGAGCGCGTCACGAACGCCGGGCGCGCCGTAACCATGTACGCCCAGAAGCTGAAGGCGCGCTGTGCCGTGCTGCTGCGCCAGGGCGATCGGCCCGTGCGCAGCGGCAGCGAGCGCCTGCCTTGCCATCTCAAGCTCGAGATCAAATCCGGCGCCCGCACGATCACGGCCGCGGTCTACGAGATTGCCAACGACGGCGTGCTGATCACCGGCCCCGACGCGAGCCGTCTCGCCGTGAACGAGGGGTTCGACGCCGTGCTGGAGGACGTCGGCCCGTGCCGCCTGCGCGTCACCGAGCAGGTGAAGGCCGGCGCCCAGGCGCGGTTCGATGCGCCCAATGCCGAGCTGCGCGAGAAGATCGAGGACAAGCTCTGGGCGCTGCACGAGGAGAACAATGAGTTCGTCACCCGCGCCATGGAAGCCGGCACCGAGCTGAACCGGATGTTCGAAAGCGCCGTCGCGCGCGGCGAGATCACGCTCGAGGACATGTTCGATACCAACTATGTCGAGATCCCCGGCACCAATCCGCAGCAGCACCGCAGCCGGATTCTCGACTGGGCCGAGCGCGTGCTGCCTTCGTTCCAGGAGGCCTTCCTCGTCAAGGACCAGCGCATGGCGTTCTGCGTCGCGATCGATCGCAACGGCTATCTGCCGGTGCACAACCGGATCTATTCGCATCCGCAGCGGCCGGGCGACGCGGCCTTCAACACCGCCAACAGCCGCAACCGCCGCATCTTCAACGATCCGGCCGGGCTCGCCGCGGGCCGCAACCAGCGGCCCTATCTGATCCAGAGCTACGCGCGCGACATGGGCAATGGCAATACCGTCATGATGCGCGAAATCGACGTGCCGATCCGGGTTCGCGGCCGGCACTGGGGCGGCTTCCGCACCGCCTACAAATTGTGAGTCGAGCGGTGATTTTCTGATCCTTTCAAGCCCTGGAGCCTGGACATGTCGGTCGCGCAACGCGCCATTCTGGAAAGTCACGACGCGCGCACCGGCGCCGAGCGGCTGATCGACGAGATCGCCGACCGCATCGGCGGCCTCGGCGTCGAGCTTGCCGACGTCGCCGGCAACGTCCAGGAGGTCGCCGCCCGCGTCAGCTACCAGTCGCAGCGGTTCGGGCATCTGCAGGCCACCGCCAAGACCATGGTCGCGGCCAATCACGACATCGCCACCGCCTCGCAGGCGGTGCAATCGGCCACGACCGCCGCAGTGGGCGACATCGCCCAGTCGCGCAACGTGGTCGACACCGCGGTCCGGCACATCGCCGAACTGGTCGACTCCGTGGAGCGGATCGAGCAGCGGCTCGGCTCGGTCGGCGATGCGCTGTCGCAGGTCGCCAAGGTCTCGGTCGCGATCGAGGCGATCGCCAAGCAGACCAACCTGCTGGCGCTGAACGCCACCATCGAGGCGGCCCGTGCCGGCAGCGCCGGCCGGGGCTTCGCTGTCGTCGCCAGCGAGGTGAAGTCGCTCGCCGAGGCGACTCGCCAGGCCACGCAGCAGATCGGCGATACCCTGCGCGGGCTCGACTCGCAGGTGAAGAGCCTGCTCGGCGAGAGCGGCCAGGCCTCGTCGCGCGCCAAGACGGCGGGTGAAGGCGCCCAGCAGATCGGCGGCATCATCATCCGCGTCCAGGACGGCTTCACCAGCGTCGGCCAGGAGATCGACGGCGTGGCGAAGGCCGCGACCTCCAACCTCGCGCATTGCGACACGGTCATCAGCGAGCTCAACGAGCTCGCCAAGGGCGTCGACCGGTCCTCGGTCGAGCTCAAACAGGCCGACAGCCGGATCGCCAAGCTGCTCGATCATTCCGAGGCGCTGATCGGGCTGATCGCCGAGAGCGGCGTACAGACCACGGACGCGCCGCTGATCAGGACCGTCGTCGACACCGCCCGGCAGATCTCGGCGACCTTCGAGGGGGCGATCGACCGCGGCGAGATCACGCTCGCCGACCTGATGGACGAGAGCTATCGCGAGATCCCCGGCACCAATCCCAAGCAGTACATGACGCGCTACGTCGAGTTCACCGACCGCGTCCTGCCGGCGATCCAGGACCCGATCCAGGGCAGCGACCCGCGCATCGTGTTCTGCGTCGCCTGGGCGCGCGGCGGCTATCTGCCGACGCACAATCCGAACTACCGCAAGCCGCAGGGGCCCGATCCGGTCTGGAACAACGCCAACTGCCGCAACCGCCGGCTGTTCGACGACCGCGCGGTGAAGAAGGTGGCCGCCGCCAGCAACAAGCCGTTTCTGCTCCAGACCTACCGCCGCGACATGGGCGGCGGGCAGTTCGTGCTGATGAAGGACCTGTCCGCGCCGATTGTCATCAAGGGCCGGCATTGGGGCGCGTTCCGGATGGGTTTTCGCCTCAAGGCCTGACGCAGGCTCTCATCCTCCCCAGAACGCCGGCCTCGTCGGCGACAGCCGGCCGCCGATGCGCACCGGCGCGACCTTGATCGCAAGCCCGGTGCCGTTGTCGGTCTCGACCGCCACGCCGCTCAACGTCGCCTCGCCGGAGGCCGGCTCGAAGCGCGCCGACGGGATGCCCGACTGGAAGCGGCGCAGCGGCTCGTCCTTCTGCATGCCGATAATGGAGTCGTAATCGCCGGTCATGCCGGCATCGGTCATGTAGGCGGTGCCGCCGGGCAGGATCCGGTGATCGGCCGTCGGCACATGCGTATGGGTGCCGACGACGAGGCTGGCGCGGCCGTCGCAAAAATAGCCCAGGCCCTGCTTCTCGCTGGAGGCCTCGCAATGCACGTCGACCACGATCGCATCCGCCGCCTCGCGCAGCGGGCAGGCGCCGAGCTCGCGGCCGACCGCCGCGAACGGATCGTCGAACGGCGTCATGAACACGCGCCCGAGCACGTTGACCACCAGCGCGCGGGCACCGTTCTTGGCGTCGATCAGCGCGGCGCCACGGCCGGGCGTGCCTGCCGGATAGTTCGCAGGGCGCACCAGGCGCGGCGCGCGCTCGATGAACACCAGTGCCTCGCGCTGATCCCAGGAGTGGTTGCCGAGCGTGACCGCGTCGGCGCCGGCATCGACGAGCTCCTGATAGATCGCCTCGGTGATGCCGAATCCGCCGGCCGCGTTCTCGCCATTGACGATGACGAGATCGAGCGCCCAATCGTGGATCAAGCCTGGAAGGTGGTCCGAGACGGCGCTGCGGCCGGCCCGGCCGACGACGTCGCCGACGAAGAGAATTCGCAACTCAATTGCTCCGGAAATCCAAGGTCTCGCGCTCGGTTAGCACATAATCCAGCGCCGCGTCGTGGGCCAAGGCCGGGATGGCCTCGGTTTCCTGAATGGCGAAGCCGAGGCCGACGCCGATGACGTGATGCATCTTCCGCAGGTGCGAAAAGGTGTAGTCGTAGTAGCCCCCGCCGTAACCGATGCGGTGGCCGGTGCGGTCGAAGGCGGCGAGCGGCACCAGCATCACATCGGGCACCAGCTCGGCGGCTGCCGGCGACGGCTCGGGGATGCCGAGCGACCCGAGCGTCAGCCGGTCGCCCGGCGCGAAGGCGCGGAACGAGAGCGAATGGCCGCGCGCCAGCACGACCGGCAGCGCCAGCCGCGCCCCCTGCCCCGCCAGCTCACGCAGCAACGGCATCGGATCGAGCTCGTTGCGGACTGGCGCATAGCCGGAGACGACCGTGCCGGGCTCGAATGCGAAGGGGAGCCCGCGCGCGGCGATCGCCTGCGCGGCCGCGCTCCGCGTCTCGTCGCTCAACGCGTCGCGCGCGACAAGGGCTGCGGCTCGGAGCTGCTGCTTGGTGTGCTGAGCGGCCTTCATCGGCATGCGACGTGACCTCCGTGACGGGCGTGCGGACGCGGGCACGCAAACGTTGCAGAAACGCAGCAGGTCGGCAACCGAAGGGGAGAGGAGAGACGGAAAACAAGCGCGAAGCCGCAATCGCCGTTGAAACGCTCGATCCCGGAGTTCCCTACGAAAGTAGGTGGGCACCATATGTCCAGGTCCACAGACCTGGCCAGGGACAGTTCCCTAAAGGATCGATAAGGCCCCGGGGATATGTTGGTTCCGGACGCGCGTCGCAGCCTCGCAGTTGCAATGTAACCATCACGGGATGATTTTGCCAGCGGTGGAAGCGGGTCGAGGCGCGACACGGTTGCCAACATTCGGCGTCGTCGCCCGGCCTGACCGGGCGCGCAGTACGCCGTGACGGCGATGGCGAAATCGAGGGACCGCGGCGCACACTGCGCCGGCGATGACAGCGATGGGGCGGCGGCAACACAACAGAACATGGCATGGGCTCGCGTCCTCGCGACGCGTTGCGTCCGAGCTGTTGATCTCGATCGCCCCCCTCAAGACAGAGGGCACAGGGAAGGCCGGGCGTCGGCTGACGCCCGTGGCCCGCCTGCTCAAAAAAATGCAGGCGGCAGGTACCACAGGTGCAGCCGGAAACACCCGGCCTTCCCTGCGCGACGGTTTGAACGGCTGCTTCGCGATCTCCTTGGTGCGCCGGGCTTGTTGGCCACCATGCGCGACAACGCGCTTGCGCGCATTGCGCGGGACACCAGCATCGGGGTGTCAGGACCACGCGACTTGACCGTACGTGCATCGCCGTTCGTCCGCGTGAAGTAGCTCACGCTGCGGCAATCCACGCCCATCGCATCCCACTGCCAACGGTCCGTGACGGTCGCGAAACGCCCCTCATGCGGCAGCAGGACGGGCGGAAAGATCGACCTGATTTGCCCGACGTGACAAGCCGCGCAGCCTGCGACATCGTAACGCGACGGGCAGTTTGCGCATGATGGATATGTGCGGATTGGCCGTCATGCAGTTTACGACGTGCATCTGCTCGCGTGCCGCCAGCCCAGCATTCCGCCGTCGTCCCGGACTAGCGCGCCCTTGCGCCGAAGCAATCCAGGATCTCTCCGCAGATGCAGTCTTGATTGCCTCGCTGCGCTCGCAATGACGCCCTGGCGATGACGGCGCTCCCGCGGCAGCGCCGTGTCGGCAGCGCATAGTGTCGCCACGATTGGGGCTCATCGGTCGAAGCTGAGGTTGTGGCAGATCATGCCCACATCCCAATGCCGTGTATCGTACATTGGAGTCCTGGCATGCGCTTCGATCTCAAAACTGTCACGGCCGCCTGCGCGCTGCTGATCGCGTCGGCTGCTGCGAGCCTCGCCGCCGACGTCAAGATTCATCGCGTCTCGATCCAGGTCGATCAGAACGATCCGGCGATCATGAATCTGGCGCTGAACAACGCCACCAACATCATGGAGACGTTCAAGGAGAAGGGCGAGGAGGTCGAGATCGAGCTCGTCACCTATGGACCCGGGCTGAACATGCTGCGCGAGGATACCTCGCCGGTGAAGGACCGGCTCAAGCAGATCGCAGAGCTCAGCTTTCCCGCCAAGATCAGGTTCTCCGCCTGCAACATCACCAAACGCGGCATGGAGAAACGCGAAGGACATCCGATTGCGATCGTCGCCGAAGCGAGCCTGGTGCCCTCGGGCGCAGTGAGGCTGATGGAATTGCAGGAGAGCGGCTGGAGCTACCTGAAACCTTAGGTAGTTCTTGCCCCAAAACTGCCAGGTTTAGGGCTCATTGAGATACGATCTTGGATTGATCTGTGTCATCAGTCTGCTCGGGGGAATGGCGAGCAGACGCGATCGGGGACTAGTCACATGCACAGAGTACTCGCCCGGCCAGCGCTGCTGGTGCTGGCAACGCTTTCGGCTGCCTTGCTCACCCCCGTCGGCGCGGTGCTGGCGCAAGAGCAGTCCGCCGCTCCGCTCTCGATCAAGCCTGCGCGCGCGTCCGAACGGCGGGCCGTCCAGCGTCGGGTCTCCGAGACCCGCGCGCCCGAGCCACGGAGCACCTCGGATGAAGCCGCCATCAAGACGCGTATGAACCAATGGACCGTCGGCCTGGCCGCGGGCCTGCCCGACGGCGGCTTCGTGCGCCTCGCCAGCGAGATGGCGCGGACGATGGACGATGGCGACAACATGCGCCTGATCCCGATGGTGACGCGCGGCACCACCTCGAACATCGCCGATCTCCTGTATCTGCGCGGCGTCGACGTCGCCGTCACCTACGCCGATGCGTTCGACTTCTACGCCAAACAGGCCGGCCTTTCCAACATCAACGACCGCATCCGCTACGTGCTGCGCTTCTTCATCTCCGACGTGCACATCTATGCGCGCGAGGAGTTCAAGTCGCTGCAGGATCTGAAGGGCCAGAAGATCGCGGTTGGAACGGCAGGCGTTGCCGCCGCGCATACGGGGCCGCTGATCTTCCGGCGCCTCGGCATCGACATCGAGCCTGTCGCGATCGGTGGTCCTGTTGCGCTGGAGAAGCTGCACAAGGGCGAGATCGCCGCGATGGTCTATGTCGCCTCCAAGCCCGGCGAGCTGTTCAGCGGCAAGAAGGCGGATCCTGGATTCCACTTCGTGCCGGTGCCGTACACGCAGCAATTCTCGGATTTCTACTATCCGACCAGCATCAAGGCCGACACCTATCCGGGGCTGGTCGCACCTGACACCGCCGTGGAAACGATCGCCGTGCCGTCGGTGCTGGCCGTCTACAACTGGAAGCCGGGCAGCGACCGCGCCGACCGCGTCAATCGCTTCGTCGATGCGCTGTTCACCAACCTCGCGCGGCTGCAGCAGCCGCCGTTCCATCCGGGCTGGAAGGATCTCAATCTCGAGGCCCAGGTGCCGGGCTGGCAGCGCTATCCCTATGTCGACGCCGTGCTGGAGCGGATGAAGAACGAGGCCAATGTCGGCCTGCCGCCCGCCGCGACCGGCAGTCTGTCACAGCAGGAGCGCTTCGAGGCCTTTCTCGAATCGCAGGCCAAGGCGCCGACGTCGAAGGCGGAGAAGGAGGAGCTGTATCGCTCGTTCTTGGACTGGAGCCGCAAGCGGCAGGGGAAGTGAGGCGATCGGGCTTCGCAGCGATCGCCTCTACGCTGGATGACGTCATTGCGTGGTGGCACGCAGGCTGAGCGGGATCAGCTCAACAACAACGCCATGCCCGGGTCGCCCTTGGCCATGGCGCGCTGATAGGCCGGGCGGGCGCCGATGCGCGCGAGGTAGGCGCGGATGTTCGGGAACGGCGCGAGGTCGTAGGGCAGGAAGTAGCGCATGGTGGTGAGTGAAAACACCGTCATGATGTCGGCGGCGGTAAGCGCGCCGCCTGCCAGATAGTCCGCCTCGCCGCAGCGCGTCTCGACGGCTGCAAAGGCGCGGTCGAGCCGCCCCCTGATAGCGCCGAGCACGGGATTGTCGTCCGGCAGATTGAGCCGGTTGAGGATCATGAGCCGGCCCATCGCGGCCTGCAGGGTGCCGTTGGCGAAATGAAGCCAGTAGAGGAACGGCGCGAAGCTCGGATCGTCCGGCCCGGGCCGCAACCGACCGTGGCCGTATTTGGCGATGATGTACTCGACGACCGCGCCGGACTCGGCGAGCACCAGCTCGCCGTCGGTGATCACGGGCGCCGCGCCGATCGGATGCAGCGCCTTGTACTCGGGCGGCGCCAGCATCGTCCGGGCGTCGCGCGTGTAGCATTTCAGTTCGTACGAAATTTCCAGCTCCTCGCAGAGCCAGACGATACGTTCGCACTGCGACTTGCCGAGGTGATGAACCGTGAGCATGCGCTATTTCACCATCGCGCCATAGACGATGTCCTGCACCTGCTCCCGATAATATTTGCGCAAGTCCCCAGGCGCCGCCGTGCCGACCACGACGACGAGACGCTCCCTGGGATCGCAGAAGAACTGCGTGCCATAGGCGCCGTTCCAGCTGAACTCGCCGGGATTGCCGGGCACCGCCGACAGGCCCTCGCTGACGCGCACGGCGACGCCGAGCCCGAAGCTGAAGCCGGCGCGATGCGGCTCCACATTGGCGACGGTGTTCTTGATCTCGGGCCCGAGATGGTTGGAGGTCATGTGGTGCACCGTCTTCGGACTCAGGATCCGCACGCCATCGAGTTCGCCGCCATTGAGCAGCATCTGGCCGAAGCGGACGTAGTCGCCGATGGTGGCGAACGAGCAGGCGCCGCCGCAGTCCGACCTGGTCGGCGTGTCCAGGAGCTTGATCGCCTGCGGCTTGCCGGTCAGCGGATTGTTCGGAAACGGATGCGCCAGCCGCGGGCGTTGTGCGTCGGTCGGCGCGAAGGTCGCGTCCTGCATGCTGAGCGGCTTCCAGACATTGGTTGAAAGATATTCACCGAGCCGCTGCTCGCTGACCTTCTCGATCACGGCTCCGAGCACGTCGATGGAGAAGCCGTATTCGAACTGCGTGCCCGGCTGATGCGCCAGCGGCAGCTTGGTGATGCGCTCGATGAAGGCCTGGGTGTCGCCTTCGATCGCCGGCGCCGTGCCGTCGGGATAGAGCCGCGCCACCGCGCTCGAGCTGTCGGGGCGTCCGCCATACATCAGGCCCGAGGTGTGGCGGTAGAGATCATGGATCAGGATGGGGCGGGCCTGCGGCACCAGCAGCAGCGCGCCGTTCTCCTGGGTGACGCCGACCTTCATGTCGGCGAAGGCCGGATAGTAGTCGGCGAGCCTGGCCTGCAGCGGCAGCCTCCCCTGCTCCATCAGCATCAGTCCGCCGACCGCAGTCATTGGCTTGGTCATCGAGGCCAGGGCGAAGATCGCGTCGAGCGGCATCGGCGTGCCCTTGACCGGATCGAGCTGGCCGTAGGCCTTGTAATGCACGAGCTTGCCGTCACGCGCGATCGCCACGACCGCGCCGGGCACGCGCTTGGCGGCGATCTCGCGGGCGAAGAAATCATCCATGCGTGCAAGACCCGCCGGCGAGAAGCCGACCTCGTCGGGCTTGGCTTCCGGCAAGGGCGCGGCAGCGACCGGCGCAATGATCGTTGTGAGCGCGACGGCCGCTGCCGCGAGGATCAGCTTGTTCAAGTGTACCTCCCTGATATGCGGACGATCCCGCTTGTCTCGCAGGATTCGACAAGTCCGCTTCAGGAAGGAGTAAGGCAGCCCGTAGCGAACGACAAGCGCTCGCAACACGATCGCATCGCGATGACGTGATCGGCTTCGCTGCCGCACAACGGCGTATCCGCGCGACCAATCGGAGGGGGACGGGTGAGACCGCTGACACGCGAGATCACGCATGCTGAGGACGATCGGACTCATCCTTCACACGCTCTGGGCCATTTGTACGCTTGGGACCGGAGCCTTCGTCGGCGCAGCCGTCGGCTTTCACTATCATGGCTGGATCGGCGCCATTGTCCTTGGCGTCGTCGGCCTCGGCATCGGCGGCTTGGCAGCGGCTTTCCCGCTGCAGACAATCGCGACGCTGTTGGAGGGTCTTTGAGCGAGGGCCAGCCTTCGTAGTAGGAAATGCCGATGGCATAGACGCGCGCCTCCGCGTGATAGCCCAACAGGACGTAGCTGACGCAATGCTGCGCATCGTCATTCTGGCACGCCGTCTGATCATTCTTGTATGTCTGCCGCTTGCCGGTTTCGAACCGGATGGTCAGCAGCTCGCCCTTGCGCGTGACCCGGCCGCGCAGCTCGCGTAGGCAGGCCGCTTCCCGGTCCCCTGCCCCGTTGTCGCCGATCCCGTTGCAGATGGAAGGAGCTGTGCCTGCGCCGGTCTGCGCGGCGACGCCGCCTGACAGCAATGGCGCCGACATGCGTGAGCGCGGTGGGCACGGCGCGCGAGGCATCAGCGTATGACTCAGCAGCGTCACGGGCGCGCCTTTGCCCACCCTACGGCAGCTCGCGCGACGTCGTCGGCGTCGGCTCCTGTCACTCGCCGGCGTTCGACAGCCACCGCTTCAAGCGTCGCCATGGCGAGGCACGCCCTGAATGTCCGGGCACCTCGAAACGCAAGGGTGCTATGAACGCTGTCGCTACCCGACTGCCCTTGATGTCTTCTAGTCTAATTCCCGCGTTGAGAGCCTTGTTGAGGACAACGACTTCGGCGCTGTGTCGTGCAGCCAGAGCGAACTGCTTTCTCGTCTCCGGCGACGTGCGCAAAGTCTCAACGAACTCCTCGACGATCATCCAAATCGGATCATCTGCAAAGCGAAGAGGCCGGCCACGACTTCCATCGAGATTAGGACGGGTGTAGCGATCCGAGGGAACGGCGCCAACCTCACGCAAAAAAGCGCGGCCGCACGCCGATGGGATATAATCGACGAGCTTTTCGGTCAGAAAAGGAGCGCAGCCGAGATCCGACAAGGCATCAAATAAGGACTTTTCGATATCGCAGTCCAATTGATCTTCATCGCGCGCGAGCCGTGCGAGCACCTGTGGCAGTAAAGTGCGAAGGTCGTCGTCACGCCCGGCGGACACGATACACGCTCACCCGATCGCCACACCACCGCCGATGGTGCGGTTGAGCACCTGCGTGGTGCGCTCGATGCGCTCGGCGGCAGCGTTCAGCGCTTTCGCCACCGCGACCTGAGTCGCACGAGCGCGGTCGGCGGACTGGTTGCGCACGTTGCGCAGGCCTTCGAGCTCCTGCTCCAGCACCTGCACGCGCTGATTGGCATCGATCAGCTCATCGCACACGGTGAGCGCGGCCATCACCGTGAGCCGGGCGTCGCCGATCTCGCCGAACTTGCCGCGCAGATTGGTGATGCGCTGCTCGAGACTCTCGGCGAGCTTGAGCAGCCTGAGCTCCTGGCCTTCCTCGCAGGCCATGCGATATTGGCGGCCGTTGATGGTGACGTTGATGTGGCTCATTCCTCGTCCTCATCGTCTTCAGCGGCGTTCTGCCCGTCGCCGCCAGCGAGCACGGTGCGGATGGTGCCGATCGCGGTGTCCAGACGTTCGGCGATCTCGCGATTGGTGCGCTCGAGCCGGCGCGTTTTCATCAACGAGCCGTCGAGCTCGTCGGCGAGACGCGAGCGGTCGGCGCCGAGCGCCTGGATGCGCGTGGCGAGCTCGTCCTCGTCACGATCCGCCTCGCGCCGCCGCTCGACCGCGCTCTCCAGCGCGTCGAGGGCCGTCATCAGTCGCCGCGTCGCCGCCTCGAGATCGGCGGCGCCGGGTTCCACCTGGCCGGTAAGATTGGCAGGGTGATCGTTCATGGCACGGATGCGAGGCCCTCGGAGCCAGCGGGATGCGACAAAAGCGCTGTCCGGCAAGCGGTTACGGGCAAAATCTTACGTGCTGGGCGAGCCAAGCGCAACGCTCGGCCGAAACTATGCACTACTAAGCAACTTTTGGGAGGTTCCCGGCGTTGCAGAACCTTTGATTCCCGGAACCGAGGTGCTAATCAGCCCGCAAAATCCCGGCCCGCCAGCAATACCGGCGGCGCTCCTGTCATCAGCATTTCACGTTTGGACGGATTCCAGCATGACGCAGGTCGATCATTCCCGCATGGCCAACGCCATCCGCGGGCTCGCAATGGACGCCGTCGAGAAGGCCAAATCGGGCCATCCGGGCCTGCCGATGGGCGCGGCGGACGTCGCCACCGTGCTGTTCACCCGCGTGCTGAAATACGATGCCGCAGCGCCCGCCTGGCCGGACCGCGACCGCTTCGTGCTCTCCGCCGGCCACGGCTCGATGCTGCTCTATGCGCTGTTGTATCTCACCGGCAACGAGGAGATGACGCTCGACCAGATCAAGCGCTTCCGCCAAGTCGATTCGCTGACGCCGGGCCACCCGGAGAATTTCCGCACCAAGGGGATCGAGACCACCACCGGCCCGCTCGGCCAGGGCATCTCCACGGCGGTCGGCATGGCGCTGGCCGAGAAGATGCTGCAGGCCGAATACGGCAAGAAGATCGTCGACCACCACACCTATGTGCTGGCGTCCGACGGCGACCTGATGGAGGGCATCTCCCAGGAAGCGATCGCGATGGCCGGGCACTGGAAGCTCAACAAGCTGATCGTGCTGTGGGACGACAACGGCATCTCGATCGACGGCCCGCTGTCGATTGCCGACTCGGTCGACCAGGTGAAGCGCTTCAAGGCGTGCGGCTGGGCCGCCGAGCTGATCGACGGCCATGACCCGGAGGCGATTGCCGCCGCGATCGCACGGGCCCAGAAATCGTCGAAGCCGTCGCTGATCGCCTGCAAGACCACGATCGGCTACGGCGCGCCGACCAAGGCCGGGACCTCCAAGGTGCATGGCGAGGCGCTCGGGGCAGAGGAGCTGAAGGGCGCCAAGGAGAAGCTCGGCATTTCGCAGGAGCCGTTCTCGGTGCCCGACGACGTGCTCGCCGCCTGGCGCGAGGCCGGCCGCCGCGGCGCGGCTGCGCGCGGCGAATGGGAGACCCGGCTTGGCGAGATGGGCCCGCGCAAGCGCGCCGAGTTCGAGCGCCGGCTGCGCCACGAGCGGCCCGCCGCGCTGGCGAAGGCGCTGAAGGACCACAAGAAGGCGCTGCTGGAGACCCCGCTCAACGTCGCCACCCGCAAATCGTCGGAGGCCGCGATCGAGGTGATCGCAGCCGCAATGCCGTTCGAGTTCGTGGCCGGCTCCGCCGACCTCACCGGCTCCAACAACAACAAGGCGAAGTCGGCTGTCTCGTTCTCGGCCAAGACGCCGAAGGGGCGCTTCATCCATTACGGCATCCGTGAGCACGGCATGGCCGCCTGCATGAACGGCATCTTCCTGCATGGCGGCTTCGCGCCCAACGGCGCCACCTTCCTGGTGTTCTCGGACTATGCGCGTGGCGCTATCAGGCTGTCGGCGCTGATGGGCGCCGGCGTCGTCTACGTGCTGACGCATGATTCGATCGGCCTCGGCGAGGACGGCCCGACGCACCAGCCGGTCGAGCATCTGGCCGCGCTGCGCGCGATCCCCAACATGCGGGTGTTCCGGCCGTGCGATGCGGTCGAGACCGCCGAATGCTGGGAGCTGGCGCTGAACCGCACCAACGGTCCGACCGTGCTGGCGCTGACGCGGCAGAACCTGCCGCAGCTGCGCACCAACGCACCATCCGACAGTCCGTGCAGCCGCGGCGGCTATGAGCTGGTCGCCGCCCAGGGCGAGGCCAAGGTGTCGCTGTTCGCGACCGGCTCCGAGGTCGAGATCGCGGTGGCGGCGCAGAAGCAGCTCGCCGAGCGTGGCATCCCAGCCCGCGTCGTCTCGGTGCCGTCTCTGGAGCTGCTGCTGGAGCAGCCGGCCGAGACCAGGGCCAAGATCATCGGCAACGCGCCGGTCAAGATCGCCGTCGAAGCCGCGGTGCGCTGGGGCTGGGACGCGGTCATCGGCCAGGACGGCATCTTCATCGGCATGCATTCGTTCGGCGAAAGCGGCCCGGCCAAGGAGCTCTACAAGCATTTCGGCATCACCGCCGAGGCGGCTGTCGCGGCGGCCGTACAGCGGCTGGCGTAAAGGCCCGCTCGCCCCTGCGCGGCGGTTCACCAAATCAGGAGCGCCGCACGAACGTGCTTCGCGACGGTTGAGCGATCGCAAAAAAAGGACTACGAAAGGACCATATCGTCCGCTCCCGCCCGGCAGAACCGGGCGGCAACAGTTCCAAAACCCTCGTGGGGCCCGTGAGAAGGCTGCCGACGGGGATGAGAAACGTCATTGAAGGAGACGAAAATGGCAGTCCGGGTCGGGATCAACGGGTTTGGCCGCATCGGCCGCAACGTTCTGCGTGCCATCGCGGAATCGGACCGCAAGGACATCGTGGTGGTCGGCATCAACGATCTCGGCCCGGTCGAGACCAATGCCCATTTGCTGCGCTTCGACAGCGTGCACGGCCGCTTTCCCCACACCGTGACCGTCGACGGTGACAGCATCGACATCGGCAACGGCAAGATCAAGGTGACGGCCGAGCGTGATCCGTCGAAGCTGCCCTGGAAGGATCTCGGCGTCGACATCGCGCTGGAATGCACCGGCATCTTCACCTCAAAGGACAAGGCCTCAGCGCACCTGACCGCCGGCGCCAAGCGCGTGCTGGTCTCCGCGCCGGCCGACGGCGCCGACGCCACCATCGTCTACGGCGTCAACCACACCGCGCTGACCAAGGAGCACTTGGTCGTCTCTAACGGCTCCTGCACCACCAACTGCCTGGCCCCGATCGCCAAGGTGCTGAACGACACGGTCGGCATCGAGACCGGCTTCATGACCACGATCCACGCCTACACCGGCGACCAGCCGACGCTCGACACCATGCACAAGGATCTCTATCGCGGCCGCGCGGCGGCGATGTCGATGATCCCGACCTCGACCGGTGCGGCCAAGGCGATCGGCCTGGTGCTGCCCGAGCTCAAGGGCAAGCTCGACGGCGTCGCGATCCGGGTGCCGACGCCGAACGTGTCGGTGGTGGATCTCAAGATCGTCGCCAAGCGTAACACCGATCCGAAGGAGATCAACGAGGCGATGAAGCGCGCCAGCGAGCAGGAGCTCAAGGGCATCCTCGGCTACACCACGGCGCCGAACGTCTCGATCGACTTCAACCACGATCCGCACTCCTCGACGTTCCACATGGACCAGACCAAGGTCATGAACGGCAACCTCGTGCGCGTGATGTCCTGGTACGACAACGAGTGGGGCTTCTCCAACCGCATGGCCGACACGGCCGTGGCGATCGGCAAGCTGCTGTAACTCTCTCCCAGTCATTCCGGGGCGCCTCGCAGAGAAGCCCCCGGAATCTCGAGTTCCGGGTTCGGTCCGGCGGACCGCCCCGGAATGACGACTGAGGAAGCGTCATGACCCTTCCCAACTGGCTCGGTATCCCCGGTGCGATGTTGCTGATCGGCCTGATCGCTTATGGCTTCCGCCAAGGCATGCGGGTGACGGCGAAGCAGGAAGGCAATCCGCCGGAAAACACCGACGGATATAATCACCACTGATTAGTCCCTCGTTTTACGGTGGCTTCAATGAAACAATTCCGCACACTCGACGACGTCGACGTCAAGGGCAAGCGCGTGCTGCTGCGCGTCGACCTCAACGTGCCCATGGAGAATGGTCACGTCACCGATGCCACGCGCCTGGAGCGCGTCGCGCCGACCATCAATGAGATCGCGACCAAGGGCGGCAAGGTCATCCTGCTCGCCCATTTCGGCCGGCCCAAGGGGCGTGATCCGAAGGAGTCGCTGAAGCCGGTCGCCGCCGCTTTGTCCGCGGTGATCAAGCGCCCGGTCGCCTTTGCCGATGACTGCATCGGCGCGCCGGCCGCGAGCGCCATTGCCGCCATGAAGGACGGCGACGTGCTGTGCCTGGAGAACACGCGCTTCCACAAGGAGGAAGAGAAGAACGATCCGGCGTTCGTGGCCGAGCTCGCCAAGCTCGGCGACATCTGGGTCAACGACGCCTTCTCGGCCGCGCACCGCGCCCACGCCTCGACCGAGGGCCTCGGCCACAAGCTGCCGGCCTATGCCGGCCGCACCATGCAGGCCGAGCTCGACGCGCTCGACAAGGCGCTGGGCCGGCCTGCCAAGCCCGTGATCGCGGTCGTCGGCGGCGCCAAGGTCTCGACCAAGATCGACCTATTGGAAAACCTCGTCACCAAGGTCGATGCGCTGGTGATCGGCGGCGGCATGGCCAATACCTTCCTGCATGCCCAGGGCGTGCAGATCGGCAAGTCGCTGGCAGAGAAGGATCTCGCCGCCACCGCTCTTCGGATCATGGAGAAGGCGGAAGCCTCGAACTGCGCCATCATCCTGCCGGTGGATGCCACCGTCTCCTATCACTTCGCGGCGAACTCGCCGTCCTTCGCCTATGGGCTCGACGCGATCCCGCCGGACAGCATGATTCTCGACGTCGGCCCGCAATCGACCGCGCGCATCCATGCCGCGATCGACGATGCGGCGACGCTGGTCTGGAACGGTCCGCTCGGCGCCTTCGAGCTAACGCCGTTCGACCGCGGCACCATGGTCGCCGCGAAGCATGCCGCCGAACGCACCAAGGCCAAGAAGCTGGTCTCGGTGGCCGGCGGCGGCGATACCGTCGCCGCGCTCAACCAGGCAGGCGTGGCCGCCGACTTCAGCTATGTCTCGACCGCCGGTGGCGCCTTCCTGGAGTGGATGGAGGGCAAGCCGCTGCCGGGCGTCGAGGTGCTGAAGGCCTGATCTGCCGGCCCTTGTCGGCCATGGATGTTTCTGTTATGTTCCATCCATGGTCGAGACTCCGACAGACGCTGTCCATTCGATCCTGATCAAGATCCAGGAGAGCATTGCTGCGCTCCGGACAGAGGTCGGACAGTTCAGGCTGGATAATCGAGCCGAGCACGAGCGCATGGAAGCCTTGATCCGCAAGCAGCGTCGGGACTCTGCCGGCATGCTGGTGATGATGCGCGCGACCGCCAGTGACTTCGACGAGCGTGTCACCGAGGTCGAGGAGCGCATCGCTGCTCTTGAAGCCAGGAAGACCTGATCTCCCATCGTTGAGCTACCGGCAACGCGCCAGCCCCTACGCGCTAACCCTAGACATATCCTGATCGCCTCCTCCTCCGGGCTGCGTCGCCACTGCCCTTGGAATCCGCCCACCACCGCGTTATGCACGGTGCAGCAGTTTCGGCGCGTGCGCATCCTGCCGCACGGTCCAATCCTTAATCTCAGGGAGTTCCAGCCATGGCTCGTATCACGTTGCGTCAATTGCTCGATCACGCGGCGGAAAATGACTACGGCGTCCCGGCCTTCAACATCAACAACATGGAGCAGGCGCTGGCGATCATGGAGGCGGCCAATGCGGTCGACGCGCCCGTCATCATCCAGGCCTCGCGCGGCGCCCGCTCCTACGCCAACGACGTGATGCTCAAGCACATGATGGACGCGGTCACCGAGATCTATCCGCACATTCCGGTCTGCGTGCATCTCGACCATGGCAACGAGCCCGCGACCTGCATGACCGCGATCCAGGCCGGCTTCACCTCCGTTATGATGGACGGCTCGCTGAAGGCCGACGGCAAGACCCCCGGCGACTGGGACTACAATGTCGGGGTGACCAAGGCCGTCACCAACATGGCGCATCTCGGCGGCATCTCGGTCGAGGGCGAGCTCGGCGTGCTCGGCTCGCTCGAGACCGGCATGGGCGACAAGGAGGATGGCCACGGCGCCGAGGGCAAGCTGTCGCACGATCAGCTGCTGACCAATCCCGACGAGGCGGTGAAGTTCGTGCGTGAGACCAAGGTCGACGCGCTCGCGATCGCGATGGGCACCTCGCATGGCGCCTACAAGTTCACGCGCAAGCCGGACGGCGACATCCTCGCCATGAACGTGATCGAGGAGATCCACCGCAAGCTGCCGAACACGCATCTGGTGATGCACGGCTCGTCGTCGGTGCCGCAGGACCTTCAGGAGATCATCAATTCCTTCGGCGGTAAGATGAAGCCGACCTGGGGCGTGCCGGTCAGCGAAATCCAGCGCGGCATCAAGAACGGCGTGCGCAAGATCAACATCGACACCGACAACCGCATGGCGATGACCGGCCAGATCCGCAAGGTGCTCTCGGAGCACCCGGAAGAGTTCGATCCGCGCAAGTACCTGAAGCCGGCGATGGAGGCGATGGCCAAGCTGTGCAAGCAGCGCCTGCAGGAGTTCAACACCGCCGGTCAGGCTTCCAAGATCAAGCGCGTGCTGACGACCGCCGAGATGGCCAAGCGCTACGCCAAGGGCGAGCTCGATCCGAAGGTGGCGTGAGCCGGCGTTTACAGCCCACTCGGCCCGCTGAGCTTGCTAGACCTCGGTGGTCACCGCGACGGCAGTGAGCTCCCCTCCCCCTTGCGGGGAGGGGTCGGGGGTGGGGGTCTCCGAGTGATCCTATCAGTGATGGGCTCGATAGCACGTGTCGGCGATCTTGCAGTTATGAGTTATGAGCGACACAGCGAAGGCCTGACCGCGCGCACCCCCATAGCGATTGACGAGGGACGATTGTAGACGCAACTCACTGAATTCAGCGCGCGTGGACCCCCAACCCCAACCCCTCCCCGCAAGGGGAGTCGGCTGCCTTTGACGCGACAGGTCGTCTGATCAGCAATCTCTCCTTCACCTCTGCGAGAGCCTGCCTTGGCTGTGGCCAATGTTTGCTCGGCATCCGCCCGAGAACCGTCTATTTTGATGGGCAGGGCAGGTGCGTCTGGAGCCAAGCATGAATCTCTCCGCACTGAACAGCACGGCCCTTGCCATGGTCACGCCGGGCAAGGGCATCCTCGCCGCCGATGAATCGACCGGGACGATCAAGAAGCGCTTCGATGCCATCAAGGTGAAATCGACCGAACAGAACCGCCGCGACTATCGCGAGATGCTGTTTCGCAGCGCAGGCATGTCGTTCATCTCCGGCGTCATCCTCTATGACGAAACCATCCGCCAGAACGCCGCCGACGGCACCCCGCTGGTGAAGCTGATCGAGGCGGCCGGCGGCATTCCGGGCATCAAGGTCGATGAGGGAACGCAGCCGCTACCCGGCTGCCCCGGCGAGCGGGTCACGGTCGGCGTCGACAGGCTTGCGGATCGGCTGGCGACGTACTACGCGCTGGGTGCGCGCTTCGCCAAATGGCGGGCCGTGATCGATATCGACAAGGACAATATCCCTTCGATGACAGCGATCCATGTCAACGCGCATGCGCTCGGCCGCTATGCCGCCCTGTGCCAGGCCGCGAACATCGTGCCGATCGTCGAACCGGAGGTGCTGATGGACGGCGATCATGACATCGGTCGCTGCTTCGACGTCACGCGCCGCGTCCTGAACGAGGTGTTTCGTGAATTACGCATCCAACGCGTCGCGTTGGAAGGCATGATCCTGAAGCCCAACATGGCGGTCCCCGGCAAGCAGTCGCCGGACCAGGCCGGGGTGCAGGAGGTCGCCGAAAGGACCGTCCAACTGCTGAAGGAATGCGTGCCCGCGGCGGTGCCCGGCATCGCCTTCCTGTCCGGCGGCCAATCCGACGAGAGCGCCACCGCGCATCTCGACGCGATGAACCGGCTCGGGCCGCTGCCCTGGAGGCTGACCTTCTCCTATGGCCGCGCGCTGCAGGCGGCGCCGCAACAGGCATGGGCCGGCAAGGCGGCGAACGTCCCCGCCGGCCAGCGGGCCTTCACCCACCGCGCCCGCATGAACGCGCTTGCAAGCCGCGGCCAGTGGACCGCAGCGCTCGAGAAAGAGGCCGCATAGTGTCCGGCAAGACGACTTCCGCGCGACCCGCACCGCGCCTCTATCTGGCAACGCCGGTCGTGACCGATGCGGCGGCGCTTGCCGCCGACCTGCCAGCGATCCTCGCCAACGCCGATGTGGCGGCGGTGCTGGTGCGGCTGAAGGAGAACGATCCGCGCAGCATGATCACGGCGGTCAAGACGCTGGCGCCGGCGATCCAGGGCGCCGGTGCGGCGCTGCTGATCGACGGCCATCCCGACATCGTGGCCCGCGCCGGCGCCGATGGCGCGCATCTGACCGGCGTCGCTGCGCTGGAGGAGGCGCTGCCGGGGCTGAAGCCGGACCGCATCGCCGGCGGCGGCGGCCTGTCGACACGCCATGATTCGATGCGTGCCGGCGAGCTCGGCGCCGACTATGTGCTGTTCGGCGAGCGCGATGCGCAGGGACGGCGGCCGTCGCCGGATGCCGTCAACGAGCGCCTCGCCTGGTGGGCGGAGCTGTTCGAGCCGCCCTGCGTCGGCTATGCGATCTCGCTCAAGGAAGCCACCGACTTCGTCGCGGCCGGAGCCGATTTCGTGCTGGTCGACGACCTCGTCTGGAACGACGCCCGCGGTCCCGCCGCGGCGCTTGCAGAGGTCAGCACCGCGATCGGGAGCGCATATGCGGCCGCGCCGGCCGACGCGCCGGGACAGAGCTGAACGGGGCCGATGACGATCCTGCGCCTGACATGTGTTGTTGCTGCGCTCGCCATGGCGATGACGGGCGCGGCCGCGCAGATCTCGTTGACGCCGCCGGCTCTGCAGCCGCCGACGGAAAAGCCCAAGCCGACCGAACGGCCGGCGGAGAAGGCGGCTGAGAAGCCCAGGCCGCCGGTACCGCCCGCGGCAAAGAAGCCGGCCCCTTCCCCCTCCGGCAAGCCGGCGGCTCCTGCACCGGCCACGACGCCGCAGCCCGCCGCCAATGATCCCAATGTCGACCTGGTCTACGGCGCCTATCAGCGCGGCCAGTACAAGACCGCCTTCGACCTGGCGTCGCCGCGCGCCCAGGCCGGCGATCCCAAGGCCATGGCGATGCTCGGCCAGCTCTACGAAAACGCCATGGGCATCCGCCGCGACTACGACAAGGCGGCGACCTGGTACAAGCGCGCCGCCGAGGCCGGCGACCGCGAGGCGATGTTCGCGCTGGCGATGATGCGGCTGGCGGGGCGCGGCGGCCCGATCGACAAGCCGGAGGCGGTGAAGCTGCTCGCTTCCGCCGCCAAGCTCGGCGAGCCCAAGGCTGCCTACAATCTCGCTTTGCTCTATCTCGACGGCCAGACCCTGCCGCAGGACCTCAAGCGCTCGGCCGAGCTGCTGCGCATGGCGGCCGACGCCGGCAGTCCCGAGGCGCAATATGCGCTGGCGACGTTCTACAAGTCGGGCACCGGCGTCCCGCAGGACCCGGAGAAGGCCGCCCGCCTGCTGCAGGCCGCCGCGATTGCCGACAATGTCGACGCCGAGGTCGAATACGCCATCGCGCTGTTCAACGGCACCGGCGTGCCGAAGGACCAGCCCGCGGCCATCGCGCTGCTGCGCCGGGCCGCGCGGCAGAACAGCCCGGTCGCCCAGAACCGGCTGGCATGGGTGCTGCTGTATGGAATCGCCACCCAGATGGACAAGGTCGAGGCCTACAAATGGCACCTGGTGGCCAAGACGGCCGGCAAGGGCGATCCCAAGCTCGACGAGAAATTCGCCGACATGCCCCCCGAGGACCGTGCCAAGGGCGAGCAAGCCGCCAAGCGCTGGCTGGGCACCATCAAGTGATCGGCCGCTGATCCGGCCTTGACGCGGCGGCCCCAGCAGGGCACCCACAGCCAGCCATTTCACCCGCCTTCGTCCGCTTCCGGGGAAGGCGCGCACCGCAAGGTGCGGTCAGCCCAGCGCATCGAGCTCATGATCCATTCCGCCCTCATCAATGTCATGGTCAAGGCCGCGCGCCGGGCCGGCCGCAACCTCAAGCGCGACCTCGGCGAGATCGAGCATCTGCAGGTGTCGCTCAAGGGGCCTGCGAACTTCGTCTCGCGCGCCGACAAGAAGGCCGAGGAGATGCTGTACGAGGATCTCTCCAAGGCCCGTCCCGGCTACGGCTTCATCGGCGAGGAAGGCGGCAAGCGGGAAGGCAGCGACAAGTCGCACACCTGGATCGTCGACCCGCTCGACGGCACCACCAATTTCCTGCACGGCATCCCGCAATTCGCGATCTCGATCGCGCTCCAGCGCGAGGACACCGTGATCGCCGGTGTGATCTACAATCCCGCCAATGACGAGCTCTACATCGCCGAGCGTGGCAAGGGCGCGTTCCTCAACGACCAGCGGCTGCGCGTCGCCGCACGGCGCCAGCTCCACGAATGCGTCATCGCCTGCGGCCTGCCGCATATCGGCCGCGGCGACCACCAGCTGTTCCTGCGCGAGATGACCTCGCTGCAGGTCAAGGTCGCCGGTCTCCGCCGCTTCGGCGCCGCCTCGCTCGACCTCGCCTTCGTCGCGGCGGGGCGCTTCGACGCCTATTGGGAGCGCGACCTGCAACCCTGGGACATCGCCGCCGGCTTGATCATGGTGCGTGAGGCCGGTGGCACCGTTTCCGGCATCGACGGCAAGGAGGACGCGCTGGCCACCGGGCACGTCGTGTGCGGCAACGAGGTCATTCACCGCGAGCTGGTGAAGGTGCTGAAGGCGGCGGCGTAACGGCCTCGAGCGGCTGCTGCGCGCTTGGGACCGGGCTTTCGCCCCTCGCTCGCTGTCATCATCCGCGACGCGGATGATCCAGGACGCCGGGACCGCTGTGATGAACTCTACGGTCGGTGTCTACAGGATGCCCGCCTTCGCGGGCATGACCATCGTGAACGTCACGGCCAGCCTCAGCGCCGGCCGCTGGTGAACGCCTGTGGCGTTGCGCCCGGCAGCGCCGGCGAATTGATGTCGCTGTCGATGCGGTCGGACGACCGGCCGGCGTAGCTGAAGCCGAGCGACAGGCTGACATTGGACGTCGGCTTGAACTCGACGCCGCCATTGATGGCGTAGGCCGGAGTCGAGGTGGAGCGCGAATCGAACGTCGCGAACGGGCCGCCGAGGCCGGGATTGTACTTCAGCGCCTCGAAGCCGCCGTAGACACTGACGCCGCTCTTGAAGGTGTAGCCGTATTGCGCGCCTTCGGTCGTGTACGAGCCGAGCGAGCCGTAGCGATTGACGATGTTCGAGCTCAGGCCGACGCCAGTGAGCGCCGACCAGTTGTTCGCCACGCTGTAGCGCCGCGCGAAGAAGCCGCTGTCGCTGCCGTTCGCCGTGAAGCTCGGAAAGTTGCCGTAGGAGTCGAGGCTGCCGGAGTCGCTGAAGCCGACCGGCCAGCCCGGCAGCCAGTATTTCACGGGGCCCGACTGGGCGTGAGCCCCGGGAGCGCCGAGGCAGAGGCCAGCCAGCAGAAACGCGAAAGCCAATTTGCGTGGGAACATCGACATGCCGTTACCGCTTCACGTCGGCGGATCATACACGCGGAGAGTGGCGAACTCCAGACAGAGAAGGGATTTCGAGCGCGGCCGCGAAGCCGGTGCGCTCCCCTCCCCCTTGCGGGGAGGGGTCGGGGGTGGGGGTCCACGAGTGACCGACCGGGTTGATCCCTGACATT